>JAJRQP010000207.1 GCA_024280195.1 Bacteroidota bacterium
CTTCTTACCTTCTTACCTCCTTATCTTCTCCAACCCTTAAATAAAAGCAATGAAATCAATATTACATTTAGATTTAGATACATTTTTCGTATCGTGTGAACGGTTGATAGATAGTCGATTAGAGAATTGCGCTGTAATTATTGGTGGAACATCAAATAGAGGAGTAGTGGCAGCTTGTAGTTATGAAGCAAGGCGTTATGGAGTACATTCTGCAATGCCTATTCGTATGGCTAGACAGTTGTGTCCAGATGCTATTTACTTACGAGGAAATTCCAGTTCCTATTCAAAATATTCTAAGTTAGTAACAGACATTATCAAAGAAGAAGTTCCCCTGTATGAAAAAACATCTATTGATGAATTCTATGTTGATTTAACAGGGATGGATCAGTTTTTTGGTTGTCAAAAGTTGGCTTCTGAATTGCGAGCTAAAATTATTCGTGAGAGTGGATTGCCTATTTCTTTTGGCTTATCCATCAATAAAACTGTTTCTAAAATTGCAACAGGGGAAGCGAAACCCAACAACGAAATCAGTGTTCTCAAAGGAACAGAGAAATCTTTCTTAGCTCCATTATCTGTACGTAAAATACCAATGGTAGGAGAGAAGACCTATCGAGAACTATGTGATTTAGGAGTGCGTAGAATCAAGACGATTCAAGAAATGCCTGTAGAGTTGATGGAGAGTGTATTTGGTAAAAATGGAATCTCCATGTGGAAGAAAGCCAATGGGATTGATAATTCTCCCGTAATACCATATCAAGAAAAGAAATCAATCTCCACCGAACGTACTTTTGAGAAAGATACCATTGATGTCCAGAAACTTAAAGGCATCATTACAGCAATGGTCGAAAACCTGGTATATCAATTAAGAAAAGATAATAAGCTAACTGCGTGTGTGACTTTTAAAATTCGCTATTCAGACTTTCAAACATACACTTTGCAAAAGAAAATTCCATACTCAGCTTCTGACGCAACAGTTATTCCGATAGTACTAGAATTATACAAACGTCTTTATCAACGGCGTGTTCGTGTTCGCTTGGTTGGAGTGAGGCTTAGTCATCTAGTTTCAGGTGCACATCAAATCAATTTGTTTGAGGATAAGAAAATTTTAAA
The DNA here is from genome assembly GCA_024280195.1 of Bacteroidota bacterium. GTDB lineage: Bacteria > Bacteroidota > Bacteroidia > Flavobacteriales_D > Crocinitomicaceae > UBA4466. Next base: position 1,111 of record JAJRQP010000207.1, read on the forward strand.
CCTCTATAAAGCAATGGATCATATTCGAGATGTTTACGGTGAAAGAGCAATTATGCGTGCGATAGGTATGGAAAATAAACGAATAGGAAGATATAGTTCTTTTAAATAATTCAATAATGAATGTAACATTGTTCAAAACTTACAGTTATTTGATTGGCCACCAAAAATATTAATGCCTATTTTAGACAAACTAAAAATGAAACTATGTTATTAAAAAGATTAGCAATTGCTTTATTTGCATTCATCAGTATTACAGCAAATGCACAAGACTGGAGCACAGATACCTATAAGTACGGAGAATTATACAAAGGATACGTCATTGATAATGAAGGAGCTAAGACTGAGGGATTCATAAAGTACAGAAACAGATGGGCTATGCAAAATGAAGTTAGTTTCTACAAGGTAAACAACCTAGAGAGTAAGAAGACAAAAATAATGGCTTCAAATATAAGCGAATACAAAGTAGGGGATAAGCTCTATCATGTTATTCCTTATTCTGGAAAAGCAGGGACTCTTCGTAAAGCAAATTTAGTGGTAGATACAGAAGGCTGTATAAAAGAATACGTTTGGTATGACAGAGCATCGTCTTATAATAAACTAAGAAAGAGACCGGGAGAAACAGATGAAGATTTTGGAGCAAGAAAATTTCCGTCAACAAGGGTATTTTATAAAACTTCAGATGCAATGGGAGTTACAAAAGCGTACTTTAAGAGTGATTTCAAAAAGAAGATGAGTGCATACACAGCTTTGAATAAAGAATTGTCTAAGAAAATAAAAAAAGCAACAGCTGGTTACACAAAGGTTTTGGATATCACGAAGATCTTTAAAGAGTATAATAACGAATGCAAATAATTTCGTTCAAATAATAGATGTAGAAATCCCTTATTCAAATTGTGAATGAGGGATTTTTTATGTTAAATCGAATTAAGAAAAATAAGTAATTTATCTATTACATGTCCATGTGGAAGTTCTTTATTGTACAATGATTGATGAGAGAATAATTTGATGTTTCTAATAAAATAAACAATTCACACATTGTCTTATAATTAATATTATGTTAAATAGAACTGTTTACATTGGAACCTAACTCTCTACTTTATATAGATAATTTCAAGAGTTACCTCATATACACCTCTATTCTCCATCTTACTCTTCAGCCAAGCATAGTAACTCATAAGAAAAACATCTTCCTGCTCATATTTCTTCCAGCTAATAGAATTTTCTACAAGAATCTTAAATTCGTCACTTATGACTAACTCTGGTTCATTAAAAAATCGTTTAACCAATTTTAAGAAGCTTATTACCTGAGTATCTGGATTATTTTTTAAATAAGCTCCGTATTTCTTGATTAGGCTATTGATCCTAGATTCTACATAGTCAACATCACCAAATTCTATGTGTAGTAAAATTTCTATAAAACGTTTGTTCAAAACCCATTCAAGTCCATTTTTCTTCTCATACCAACTGTCAGAATGATTGAGGAATGACAGTTGTTTTTTTGCTTGCTTCAATTCTCCTTGCTGAAAATGAATCATTGTTCTTGTTAAAATTGGCAAACCTAATTCCTCTTTAGTAAAGTTTCTATTTAACATAACATTATCTAGAACATCTTCGGCAACAGAATAATTCCCTGAAAAG
>JAJRQP010000208.1 GCA_024280195.1 Bacteroidota bacterium
AAGAATGAGGATGATTTGTCACAAAGCGCATATCTGTACCTTGAATTGTAATAGCGTTTACTTTTGTTGCATTAATTTTTGTAAAGTACTGGTCGTTTAAATCTGATTTTAACTCAACCTTTTTTCCAATTCCCAAAAATCCATTCTTTTTTTCAATAACACCATTCTCTCGCAACTCTTTTGCTGTTCCATAGGCGTAATAAACGGTATTCATTTCTTTTGTTAATTCATCTACAATTATTGCTTGCTCTTGGTAAGAATCAAATAGAGCAGAGTATTCTTGATCTAAACTATTTAATTCAGATTGTAATAAAGAAATTTGCTCATCCTTCCATTGAATGTCTTTTATCAAAGATTCAATCATTAAATCCAATTCTTTAATCTTTAATCCATTTTCCTTCATCTGATTTTGCATTCTTCTGACCTTATTGGCATTTTCTTCACGCAAATAATTGATGTGTTGAATTTCTTCTAAAATCCACGATTTATCATCTCCAGAAATTTCATTGTTCTCAGAAATAGCTCTAATCTCATCTTTACGAATGCCAATTTTCATTAAATTAGATTGAATCTCATTGAAAAAAGATAAAGATTCATTAATTAAAGAATCTTTCATTGCATTCTCCAATTCTAATTGTGCAATTCTATTCTCCAAAGAAAGACTCTCTCCATTTTCGATAAATGGATCAGTTTCTATTGGTTTGTCTTGTACACAGCTTGTTATGGTGAAAGCTAAAAGTAGAATTGAGACTGTCTTGAACATAAATTTTATTTTTTGTTTATCTAAGGTAGTAATTAATTGAGAATTGAGAATTAAAAAAGAAGAAGGAAGTTGTTTTTCGAATTTTGAATCAAAAAAAAACTATTGCTATCTTTAACAAAAAAATAGAAATAGATGATTAAAAATATTCTCTCGATAATTATTGTAACTATCGCATTCTTTACATCTGCTCAAGAAGTAAAGTATAACTTAAGAATGCCGAAACCTCAAAATCACTACTATCACGTAGAAATGGAATTGAGTAACTTTTCTGAGAAAGAAATCAATATCAAAATGCCTATTTGGGCGCCTGGTTCTTATTTAGCAAGAGAATTTGCAAAGAATGTCAATCTTGTAAAAGCATTTGATGGAAATGGAAAAGCATTAACTGTTAAAAAGACGAATAAAAATACGTGGAACATCCAAAAAGGAAATGCAAACAAGGTTGTTGTTAAATACGAAGTGTATGCCTTTGAATTATCTGTGAGAACAAGCTTTTTAGATTTAACACATGGTTTTGTAAGTGGTTCTGGGGTGTTTATGTATGTGGAAGGTTACAAAGAGAAAGCAGGTAGAGTTGAGGTGTTTCCGTTTGAAGAGTTTAGGGTAATTACTACAGCAATGAAAGTGGCTAGCGATGGAGTATCAAATGATGGGGCTACAACCTATGTATTCGAAAACTACGACCACCTAGTCGATTGCCCAATTGAAATTGGTAACCAAGAGGAGTTCTTTTTCACAGCTGCAGGAGTAAAACACAAGGTAGCAATGTACAACTTCGGCAACTATTCTATCGAGAAGTTAAAAGTAGATATGGCAAAGGTTGTTGAAGGGGCAACAAGTGTTTTTGGGCAAAATCCAAACAAAGACTACACATTCATTATTCACAATGTGGTCAATGCACAAGGAGGTTTAGAACATAGAAATTCTACAGTGTTAAGCGTGAACCGATGGACGTATGAAGGACCGAAATACATTGGTTTCCTGAAGCTAGTTGCTCACGAATATTTTCATTTATGGAATGTCAAGAGAATTCGCCCTGTGGAATTGGGTCCATTTAATTACGATGAAGAGAATTACACTTCTTTACTTTGGGTGATGGAAGGTTTTACGTCTTACTATGAAAAATTAATTCTTCTCAGAGCAGGTTTCTATACCGAAAAACAATTCATTGATAAAATGTGGAGTTCTCTTAATTATGTAGAAGGATCTGTTGGTGCTAGAGTGCAACCTGTTGCGCACGCAAGTTTTGACGCGTGGATTAAAGCGTATCGTCACAATGAGAATAGCAGAAATACAACGATGACTTACTATTCTAGAGGTTCTGTTATTGCAATGATGTTGGATGCAAAAATTATTAAGCATTGCAAAGGAAAAGAAAGTCTTGATGGTTTTATGCAGAAGATTTACAAGAAATACTACGAACAAAAAGGTCGTGGTTTTTCAGAAAGTGAATTTAAGAAAGAGATTGCCAGTTTTGCAGGACAGAATCTAGACGATTTCTTTGCAAAATACATTGATGGAACGGAAATTCCAGACTACAACAAAGAATTTGCTCCGTTAGGTTTGAAAGTTGAATACACAGGTGAAGCAAAACCGAGCATAGGATTAAGCATTGCAGAATCTGGAGGAAAAGTAATCATCAAAGGTATTCGAAGTAATTCTTCTGCAGAAGATGCAGGTTTAAGTGTGAACGATGAAATAATCGGAATCAATGGGTTCAGAGCAGATAAAAAATCATTGGATGATTATTTTAAAACAGTTAATAAAGGTGATGAGTTAAGTATCCTTATTTCTCGTGATAATCAATTGTATTCTGTTGATTTATTTGTAACAGAATACGAACGACCTTCTTTTAAGTATTCATTATCTGAGGATAAACAATACTATGATTTCTGGCTAAGAAAACCGTAAGAATGAAGTCTTTTCAAATATCTCAATTGGTAAATATCAAAATATCGAAAAGTGTAGCTGTCAAAAAGCGCAGCGGTCTTTCTTTGATTTTAATGTTCTTCGCATTCTCTCTATCTGCCCAATCTCCTTTTGAATTAATTCAATTAGAATTGCCAGAAGGAGCCATTTATTCTACGTCACAAATAGAACCGTCCATTGCAATCAATCCACTGAACCCAAAACACATGGCAGCAGGTTCTGTTTTGACAGACTATTATTATTCTACCAACGGAGGAAAAAAATGGAAGAGTAAGACGTTAAAAAGTAGCTATGGCGTATTTGGAGACCCTGTTCTGATGTTTGACACAAAAGGTCGCTTGTATTATTTTCATTTGGCAAGTTACCTGAAAGCAACACATTTAGATAGAATTGTTTGCCAATCGGCTAAAAAGGTATGCAAGAAGTTTACAGATGGCTCATTTCCTAAACCAAATGGTGCAAAGGTGCAAGACAAACAGTGGACAGTTGTTGATCCTGCAACGAATGCAATTTATATGACGTGGACGCAATTCGATGCGTACAATTCTTCGCAACCAGGAGACAGTTCATTGATTGTTTTTTCGAAATCTTTAGATCAGGGGTCAAGTTGGAGCGACCCTGTTGTAATTTCTTATTTTCCTGGAGACTGTAAAGATGATGATGACACAGTTGAAGGTGCCGTTCCAGCAGTTGGACCGAATGGAGAAATCTATGTTACTTGGACAGGTCCTAAAGGATTGGTTTTTCAGAAGTCATTAGATGGTGGAGTAACTTGGCTAGAGAATGAGCAAGTTTTGGAACCTCAATTTGGAGGTTGGACAATTGACATTCCCGGTATTTATCGCGCGAATGGTTTGCCGATTCTTAAATGTGACTTGAGCAACGGTCCAGACAGAGGGACTTTATATCTGAATTGGGCAGACCAGAAGAATGGAGAAGAGGACACCGATGTTTGGTTGATGAAATCGACAGATGGTGGTGCAACATGGTCGGAAAGAATAAAAGTCAACCAAGATAATTCTAAAAGGCATCAGTTTTTCACGTGGATGACAGTCGATCAAAGTAATGGCTATTTGTATTTCGTTTATTACGATAGAAGAAATCATTCTGATAATCAAACGGATGTGTATATTTCTGTATCGCGAGATGGCGGGCGTACATTTAAAGATGTCCGAGTTTCACATTCTTCTTTTACTCCGGATAAAGATTTATTTTTCGGGGATTATCTAAATATCGATGCAGTAAATGGCATCATTCGTCCTATATGGCCAAGACTTGACAACGGGCAAATATCATTGTGGGTAGCATTGATTAATGAAAGTGAATTGTAATGGAAGATACAATCAAGGCTCTTAAAGATTTTATCTGCACAAATATTATCGCAGAAAATATTGAAATTGATTCAAATACAATTTTAAAAGATATTGGTGTAGACTCTTTTTCCATCATTGAAATAGTATTATTCATAGAAAGAAAGTTCGGAAAGTTAATTCCAGACCATTTATTAGTTCCTGAAACTTTTGCAACTTTAAGAAGCATAGCGGAAGTCATTCAGCAAATAGAAGAATGAACACGCAGTCATACGATACAGTTGTAATTGGTGGCGGTGCAGCAGGAGTTGCAGCGGCAGTTGGTGCATCTAAAACTGGAAATTCTGTTTTATTACTAGAGAAGAGTGAGCAGCTAGGAGGTCTAGCTACAGGTGCAGAGGTTGGGACTATCTGTGGATTATACCTGAATTCTAACGATGATTCTTTTCAGTTTAATGTTGATGAATTCACTGAGAATTTTTCGAAGGATATCGGACAACTATCTCATACAAAACCAATTGTTAATTCTGCAAACCTGAAATTTTTACCTTATTCGATTGAAATCTTTAGAAATCACTGTGAAACGATTTTGAATAAAAAAAATGCATCGTATAGTGTTGATTGTGAAGTGGTTGATGTTGTTTGTTCTGGCGCTGAAATTACATCCTTGAAATATATTCAAAACGGAATTGAGCAAAATGTGAATGTGAAAAAGGTTGTTGATGCATCAGGAGCAAGCATTGTTAGTCGTTTGCTTGGAGAAGAATTAACTGAGCCTTCATTTTCTCAAACAATCACGCAAATTTTTACGATTCACAACTTGAATTTTTCCTCTGAACAAAATTTAGCTCTGGTTCTCTTAATGAATTTTAAAAAGAACAACGATCATGACTTGTCGATTGTTCCTGGGAGTTATTCTTTAAACCAAGTTTCCTTGAAACTCAATTTTAAATCTGCTATTAGTCCCGATGAAGCAAAGAGTAACGTGAAGCATGTTTTTGCTCAACTGAAATCTTCTATCATAGGATTTAAAAACGCAGAATTACTTTCAATAGCATCACAAATTGGATTGCGAATTGGAACAAGACCTGTTGGGAAATATACACTTACAAAAGAAGATGTGATTTCTTGCAGGAAATTTGAAAATTCTATTGCAAATGGAAATTGGCCAATAGAACAGTGGGATGCAGAGAAAGGATTGATTCTTGAAAAACTAAAAGAAAACGATTTTTATCAAATTCCAGGAGCCTGTTTAGAATCGAAAAACTTCAGTAATTTGTTCTTTGCAGGGAGGAATATTTCGGCAACAGATGAAGCAATCGCTAGTGCACGTGTTATTGGAACGTGCTTGCAAACAGGATATGCAGCAGGGAGGTTGAGTATTCAATGAATTATTGATTTAATGTTCTAATGATAATATTTCTTCTAAAAAAAACTTAATCCTCCGATGCAAAAAAGTAAAGGCAAATTATTTCTTTATCAAATGGTAAGGAACGATAAGTATACTCGCAATCAACCAGAAAAATATAGAAATTGCTATCGAATAGATAAATAAAAATGGAATCAATCGAAGAATAAGATTAACTCCTTCCTCGTGCCAATATTTTTCAAAAAAAATCCAATCATCATAAATCATATAAGCAAAGAATACAACCATAAAAATTAAAATGAAGTATTTATAAATAAATGCAGCTGTACGGAATGAATTTTTCATAGTCTTAACGAAAGTAAGTAATTATTCATTGATCAACTCTTTCTGATATTTCAGCCAAAATTCTTATCATTACACTATGAGTAACTTCCTTGTCTATAATTTATTAAGTACTTCCGCAAAGAAATTTGCAGAACATCCCGCTATTCACGACTTACAAGGAACAATGTCTTATCAAGAGTTGTTTCAAGAAATAGAAACGCTCAAATCAGAATTGAAAAATCGAGGCATTAAACCTGGAATGGGAGTAGGAGTGATGGCCAGAAACAGTCGACACTTTATTATCTCTGTTTTTGCGGTGTTAGGTTGCGGTGCTGCAGTGATGCCTGTTTCGCATCAATTGAAAAAAGCAGAACTAGATGAAATTATTGAAGTAGTAAAATTGAATGCGCTAATTGACGATCAAAGTGGTATCATTCCGTCAATCACAGAACTTCAATTTTTTAAAATAGGAACTGCTGAAATTCGCTTCGGATTTACAACAGTTTTAAAAGAGCATGTTTTCGCATCTCATGTAGATGCTCCTGCCTTTATTCGGTTTACATCAGGTACGACGGGCACTTCCAAAGGTGTGGTAATTGGTAACCAGTCTGTTTTAGAGAGGACATCCGCAGCAAATAAGAGTTTACAATTGAATGAAAACAGCAATGTTGTTTGGGTGTTGCCAATGGCTTACCACTTTGTGGTCTCCATAGTTTTGTATCTCAGGGTTGGTAGCGCAATTACTATTGTAAATGACTTCATGGCTCGTTCTGTCATTGAAATGACCAATAAATTTAATGGTACAATGCTTTACGCTTCTCCGATGCAAATTCGAATGCTTTCGGCAGATAGAGGAGGCAAAAAAATGGCGAGTTTGAAAAAAGTAATTTCTACTTCTTCAGGAATTTCAAAAGAAGTCAGCAAAGCATTTAAGAAACGTTTCAATATCATTGTTCATCAAGCTTTTGGAATCATTGAAGTAGGATTGCCAATTATCAATACTGAACAAAGTGATGAGTTTATCGGTGCAGTCGGTTATGCCTTGCCTGATTTTGATGTGCAAGTCTTGGATGAGAATTTTGGCATCCTCCCAAGAAATGAAGTGGGAATGTTAGCGTTGAAAGGACCAGGAATGTTTGATGCTTACCTTTCTCCACCAAAAATGAGAGAAGATTTTTTAACCAACGGATATTTTTTAACTGCTGATTATGCAAAAATTTCAGAGAATGGGATGATTACCATTGAAGGACGTAAAAAATCCATGATTAACGTTTCTGGAAACAAAGTTTTTGCAGAGGAAGTTGAAAAAGTACTGGAAACTTATCCATCCATTAAACTGGCATTGGTTAGTGGTGTTCCGCATCCTTTAATGGGACAAATTATTCAAGCCAAGGTTGTTTTGGAGAAAGAGAATGAACTGGATATAGAAGATGTCTTAACCTTTTGCAGAAAAAGATTATCTACTTTTAAAATTCCACAGAAAGTGATTATTGTGGAAGAATTAAAGATGACAAAAACAGGTAAAGTAGCTAGAAATGATTAATCAATCGGATAATAGAATGAGAAGATATGCGAGTATATTATTACTTGCTATCGTGCTTTTATTTTCTGGAAGCATAGTTGTTGATTCTTCCGGAAGGAGTAAATACGTTGACGATGTTGCTGAAATACAAGACATTAAGCATGGATTGTTCAGTGTAGGGAAATGGAAAGAACACATCTCTGGTGTCATTGAAAAGAAAGTCATTGATTTTCAATTATCAGGAGAAAGCAAAGAATATATGCGTGAACAAATCAATGGTTTGCTCGAAGATTTACTGCATACATTCGTTGCTGGTCTGGACGAAGAAGTGGAAGCTGCCGATAATGATTCTTTTTTTGGTTCCATTTTCCCAAGAATTAAATCAATTGGTGTTCGAACAGCGATTAGCGCTTTTGATGTTGAAGATAAATTGCCAAGATTCACAGATACAATAATGGTGTTTGTAGAATCTCAAAGTGCACAGAATGGCTTGAAAGATTTGATTCTAAGCGAACTGAATAAACAATCAGATGCGACCTTTGGCAACGAAAAACTGGAAGAATTCAACTCCATTCTTACTAAGTACAAAGCGGAGAATGTTGAAGAATGCTATGTTATTCTCGAAGATAAAATCAACGCGTTAAATGCAAGTATGCAATGGAAAAGTATCTTGGTATTTGTAAGTGTAATCCTTCTCTTTCTTGCTTTAGCTTTTAAGATTTTAGTTTTGGCAAAAATGGATTACATCCTATTAATCGCTTCTGTTTTCGCATTGCTCGTGGTTGGATTGATAACCCCCATGATGGAAATTGACGTACGCATAGATCATTTTACTTTCTCTTTAATGGGAGAGAACATTGAATTTGAAAATCAATTGATTTTTTACAAGAGTAAAAGTATTTATGAGATTGTTAGAATGCTGTTTTTATCGGCTACTTTTCAATCTATTTTGGTTGCAGTTTTAGTCTTCTTATTCAGTATTGTATTTCCTTTGCTCAAGCTGGTAGCTTCCATTTCTATTGTCTTTCAGAAAGAACGGTACTCCAACAAAGTCATTCGGTTCTTCGCATTCAAGTCAGGAAAATGGTCGATGGCAGATGTTTTTGTCGTTGCCATTTTTATGAGTTTTCTTGGATTTAAAGGAATCATTTCTTCGCAATTAGAACACCTTGAAAATGCAGATGAAGCTATGGAAATTATTACAGCAAATTACTCTACTTTTGGTGTTGGTTTTCTGTTCTTTATTGGTTTTACAGTTGGGGGAATCGTGATATCTAGTTTTTTACCTAAGAATAAAGAGAATGGATAGAAATAAACAAGCCGTTCGTGTTTTCAATGATAAAGCAACTGGGTATGAAGAGAAATATATGGATGTTAATTCATATAAAGTGTCCTTAAATAAATTATGTGATGATTTAAGTATTGCTCAACTAAATAGGTAATCAGGTTAACAATTCCTTTCGCAAACCTGTCAGTAAACTCTGTATTTCTTCCTCATTGAATAGGTGTTCGTAGTAAGGAATTGCTATCTGAATACAATCTTCAAAGCGCGTAAAAGCAAAAGTCAAACCTGGAGGATAAGTATTCGGTGGTATACTCAAAGCATTTTTGATTTTACATCCGTTTAAACTTTGGAAAGTTTTCGGATGTTCTCCTGCAACTGTAAATAAAAAACTAGATAAAGATTTTCCATTTGGACCTTTGATGAGCTTGGCGTATAACCACGTAGGTACGTGTCGCAAGTAATTTAATAAATGAGCATACGCTTGTGGGTTTTTAGTGCGTATTTGTTGCATCATCTGTTCATTGATAGCAACAGTAAGTGCTTTCTTGTCTTTATAATGCTCCTTTTTAATTCTGTAGAATAGAAAAGAAAGATGATTTCCAACTACTGGCCATTTCGCACCTCTTTTACGACTGTTTTGAGGAACGGGAATCCAAAAATCTTTGGGCAACTTTCCGGATTGCTCAATTTTATCGGCTACAATTTTAGCAGAACAAGCTAAGAAATAACTGCTGAGTCCAAATTTAGAACCGTTGTTAATTGCCTTGTTTTCAATTTGTTGTGTTTCATTTTTTGAAAAATAAAGTACTTTGTAATTTTGATTTACTGTTTCGGAAAATGAAGACTCAATTGTTTCAACCTCGCCAGTTGATGTTTTATCAATGAAGCGTTTCGCCTGAAAAAGTTGCTTAAAAACAGTGAGTGAAAAAGGCGATTTCTCTTGATTTGTGGCTTGGATTTTAATGGGGGTTTCTAAATTTTCTAGAAACAAAATTGCTCCGTATGCATCCATTAATAAATGATGCCAAGAGAATATCAAGCGGTTCACATTTTTGCCAATCACATAATGAAAGTAGAAGAGAGGAGCATTTTCTTTTGAAATTGGAGTGGCAATAATTTCTTTGGGAACTAATTCGTCACTGTGAATTGTAGAAATTGGAATTAAATTCTCTTTTCCTTCTTTCCAGTTCTTGGTGTGTCCCATTTTATTGGGAATAGAAAAACGCGTTAACCATCGAGCTAATTCATTCTCTTGCAAAAGTTTTTTAAACCGTTCTGAATTAAATTCTCCATCCAATTCAAGAATGTATCGACAGTTATTTCCAGAAGTGCCGATAGAAGTATCATTAACTTCTAAAGCCAACATGAAGTGGTCGGTACCAAGAAGCGGTATTTTTTGATTTCTCTTCAATTAGAATTACTTATTTTCTTTCCAAACAAAAGTTTCGTCTTCAAAAACCTCCTTTCCAAAAACGGGAACTTTTGCTTTAATTTCTTCCACTAAAAAACGACAAGCATCCATCGCTTCTTTTCTGTGAGCAGAAGATGTGAAAACGAACAGGCAAATTTCTCCCGCTTTCACACGGCCAATGCTATGATAAATGTGCATGCACGTTAAATCAAATTTCTCAAAGGCTTCCTCACGAATTTTATGAAATTCTAACTCTGCCATTTCTTCATAAGCAGAATAATCAATAGCAATTACTTCATGTCCTTCTATATTGTCAGCGCGTACTTGGCCTAAAAATATATCGTGAGCACCGATGTTCGTTTTAACTTGATGATGCCCAATTGATGTCGCAATTTTATCTGGACTGATCGCACCATCTACAAATACTTTCTTTGGTTTTTTATTTTCACTCATTTTTATCTTTTCTTAATTTTTCAATTCAAAACGTATCAACTTAATACTCCTCCCTCCACATTAATCAGGTTCGTAAAATTATATTCTTTTTCTAAAAATTCTATCGCTAATTGACTTCTTCCTCCTTTTTGGCAAACAACGTAAACGTCTCCTTCTTTTGGGATAACGTTAACAAAATCTTCTAAGTCATCTAAAGGTGCTTCAAGAAGATTTGGATGTTCTAAACGAGGTTGTTCCCAGTGATCTCTTATGTCTAAGACAACTGAATCCACTGGGACTTGCTTGTAAGTAACCCCTGATTTTGTTGTAGATTCATCTTGGTTTAAATGGCAAAATTCTTCGTAATTAAACTGCTCAATATCTTTCTTTGAATGGATGCCGATGTTCGATAGCTCAACGTTTTTAACAATACCAACCTTTGTTTGAGTGTTTGTTAATGAATTGATTATCATAAGTTTACCAGAAAGAATTTCTCCGATGCCTAGAATTGTTTTAATGGCTTCGTTTGCTTGCATACTTCCTATAAGAGAGGGGAGAATACCAATCACACCAACTTCTGAACAACTTGGAACGCTTCCTTTTTTTGGAGGTTCAGGAAATAAGCATCTGTAAGTTGGTCCATTTTGATAATTAAAAACTGAAACTTGTCCTTCGAATTTATAGATGGCACCATAGACCAAAGTTGCGTTGGTAATTACGCACGCATCATTTACTAGATAGCGTGTGTTGAAATTGTCTGTTCCGTCAATTACGATGTCGTATTTTTCAATCAGATCAACTGCATTTTTATTGCTAATCGGAAAATTATAAGCAACAATATCAATGTATGGATTTTGCGCTTCTAACCTCTTCTTTGCCGTAATCGCTTTGCTTTTTCCAATGTCTTCTGTAGAAAATAAAACCTGTCGCTGTAAATTTGAATCTTCAATGATATCGAAATCAATGATGCCAATTGTTCCAACTCCGGCTGCCGCTAAATAGAGTAGGACAGGAGAACCTAATCCGCCAGCTCCAATGACTAATACTTTAGCTTTCTTCAGTTTTTCTTGACCTGCAAGACCAACTTTATCGAGTAAAATATGACGACTGTACCTGTTTTTTTCTTCGTTACTGAGTGACATGGATCAAAGATAAGGATTGGGGGAGTAATTATGTGTTTTTTACTAATTTTCTTCCCCTTATTTTTACACGGAAGTAACTTCTGTATTTTGTTTTTGGAATACAATAAATCAATTTAGTAACTTTGTTTTTTTTATCGATATAGCACAATTTGTTTTCTATTTTTAGAAAGCGACTAGTGTCAGAATCGATAATTATATGCAGAGTGTCAGAATTATAATACCAACTTCCTTTTTTTTTACTTTGATGAATACAGCCATGTTCAAACCATATTGCATGATTTCCTTTTTTTAACTGAATGTAACTTGTACTATTTGGCGTTCTAGCCAGCCAATAATTGTTTTTTTGCTTTTGGCCAAAAATCAATAGAGGTAACAGTGAAAACAAAATAATTAAAAACTTCACATCTCTATTTTATAAATAATCCATAATCCTAACAGGAGTCTACTTCAACCTTTCAATTTTCAATTCTCACCTTTTAAAACTCCCACCCTAAACAAATCAATCACCTCAAATTCTCCGCTTTTAACAATCTTGTTCCATGCCTTAAACATCGAGTCACTCCAACGAATATCATCTAAAATATAAACTGTCTCTTTGTTTGTAAATGGTTTTAATTTCTCCAAATAGTTAATTAACGCATCACCATCATGGTGTCCATCAATAAAAACAAAATCGTAAGCACCATTTTCTTTCGAAGCTTTCGAAGACAGGAAATCATCAAACGTTGCATGCTCACTTTTTACATTTTCAAAACTTGCAAAGTTCTCTAGCGCAATATTTCTAGTGCTTTCGCAGGCTTCTATGGTTGTAATATTTGCATACGAATTCCCTAAAGCTAAGTAATTGGTGCCTACGCCAAGCGAAGTTCCAAACTCTAAGCAATTCTTAAATTGATAGTGCTTTACCATTTGATACAGCAACTTCCCATACTTGCCTTTAGAAGAACTGGTTTTAAGAATGGTTGAGATTTTTCGTTCGTTTCCTAGTTTTTTAGAACCTGCTCCAAAGTCTTGAATGGTAATCACACGATTGTCCTTCCGTAACTTATTAAACAAGGCTTTTAAACGCAATTTTGCACCTTCGTTTAAGTCGATAGCAAGGCAATTCTCAAAGAAATCTTTGATAAAATCAGAATCACTTGACTTCATTGAAGTGAGTTTCCATCTATATTTTATATATTCGAGTCCGATTTTCACAAGACCAAATTAAACAATCTTTGAGGAAGAAATGAGTATAGTGACGAAGAAAGATATCATAGACCAAAGAAATCAAGTGTTTGAACAAGAGTTCCAAGTGGAGTTAGCAAGTTCTTGCACCGTTGGGAATGGTATTCTTCGCTTGGATGGAGTTGCTAAAGAGAACGCAATAATAGCTTTTGAAGAATCAAAAGATAAACCTTCTTTTTTTATTCCTGCATCCGGTTCTGGTTCTAGAATGTTTAAATTTCTCTATCAATGGTTAGAAGACGAGAAGGAAACAGATGAAGTTCAACGTTTTTTTACTGAATTACCAAATTTTCCTTTCTTCGGAGAATTAACAACGCCTATTTCTGATAGAAAAACAATTGTTGCAGAGGTTTTTGAAAAGTTTTCTACAATACCAAAAGGTTTGATTCCATTTCATAGATATGAGAACGAAGTGAGAACAGCTTTTCAAGAGCATTTAGCACAGGCGAAAGAATTTTTAGGAGAAGATGCAGAAATTCACTTCACAGTTCAAAAAGAATTTGAAGCTGACATCGCAAAGAATCTAGGAGCAAATAAAAACGTATCTTTTTCTTATCAAAACGATGAAACAGATGCTTATTGTTTTGATGCAAATGGTGAGGTAGTTAAAGAGGATGGAGAATACCTTCGAAGACCTGCTGGACACGGTGCGTTGTTGGAGAATTTAAATGCAATTGATTCGGATTTAGTTTTGCTAAAGAACATTGATAATATTCAACATTCTTTTAAGTCTGAAACGACAAAACAAACATGGAAATTAGCAATTGGAACACTGTTGAATTTCAAAAAAGACTTGCAAGAACTTGCCAATGATTTTTCTTCGGAGAAGTTGAATATGTTGAACGAAACGTATCAATTTTTATCAAAGAATCAATTGGATGATTTTCAAAAAGAGGATTTGCAAACAATTCTCCACCGACCAACTCGCGTTTGCGGAATGGTAAAGAATGAAGGGGAACCCGGTGGAGGTCCATTTTTGATTGCAGACAAACAAAGCATTTCGAATCAAATCATTGAGAAAGCACAAATTAAAAATTCAGAAGAACAACAAGCAATCGTTCAAGGAAGTAGCCATTTTAATCCTGTATTTATTGTTGTTTCAAAAACAGATGCTCAAGGAGATAAATTGGATTTGATGCAATTCAGAGATGATTCAAAATTCTTCGTTGTTAAGAAGACGTATAAGGGTAAAGAAATATTTTACAGAGAATTACCAGGTTTGTGGAACGGAAGTATGAGCAATTGGAATACGATATTTTTAGAGATTCCTTCGGATGTTTTTACGCCGGTTAAAAGTGTTTTGAATTTGTTGGTGGGGAGCTGATTGGCCTTTGGTGGTTAGCTACTTAAAACAACTTCTGCCTCTTCAATAAATACTTCAACAAAACATCATGGTAACCATTCTGTATATCAGTTGGTACAAAATCTATTCTATAATCAGCGCATTTTAACTCCAATTCTCTAA
>JAJRQP010000209.1 GCA_024280195.1 Bacteroidota bacterium
AGGTTAATATCCATACCTACATTATCTCCTGCCGCACTCATTTCACAAGAAGAACAAGTAATCCCAGCTGCTCCCATATCTTGCATTCCGACAATTGCATCTGTATCTGCTAATTCCATCGTCGCTTCTAACAGTAATTTCTCCATAAAAGGATCTCCTACCTGAACAGAAGGCAAATCATTAACAGAATCCTCTGTTATATCCTTTGAAGCAAATGCTGCCCCAGCAATCCCGTCTTTACCTGTAGAAGAACCAACAATAAAAACTGGATTTCCAACACCTGCAGAAGTTGCAGAAATAACTTTTTTCGGATCCATTATCCCAGCAGAAAAAGCATTCACCAAAGGATTGGTATTGTATGACTTATCGAAGAAAACTTCTCCACCAACTATTGGAATACCGAAAGCATTTCCGTAATCACCAATACCTTTAACAACACCTTTAACTAACCATTTTGTTCTGTCTTTTTCAATATCTCCAAAACGCAAAGAATTCATTTGAGCAATTGGTCTAGCTCCCATCGTGAAAATGTCCCGATTGATTCCTCCCACACCTGTTGCAGCTCCTTGATAAGGTTCTAGCGCACTTGGGTGATTATGAGATTCTATCTTAAATACACATCCTAAACCATCACCGATATCAACAAGACCTGCATTTTCTTCACCTGCTTTAACCAACATATGCGGACCGTCTTTTGGCAATTGTTTTAACCAATGGATAGAGTTCTTATAAGAACAATGCTCGGACCACATTACAGAATATACTGCGGTTTCAGTAAAGTTGGGAGTTCTTCCCAAAATACCTTTAATCATTTCAAATTCTTCAGCAAAAAGACCTAATTCTATTGCTTCTTCAACGGTTGCTTCTTTGTTCATCGTTCTATTTAAAGTGTATAAATGATGATGCAAAAATACTTATTAAAATGTAGTTGTTTCTTCTTCTTAACCGATTTTATTGGATTGTTTTCAACAATTTTAACTATTACAATTTCACGAATGGAGGAATAAAGGCGTTTACAATTATTCCTATTTTCTTTCTCCATATTTGATTATTAAAATTCAGAATTATTAATTAACTTCGCATCTATCAAATTTGAATTTTATGAGTTACGATATTATTGTTGTTGGAAGTGGACCTGGCGGATACGTCACGGCAATTAGAGCTTCTCAATTAGGTCTTAAAACGGCAGTTGTAGAACGCGAATCTTTAGGCGGAATTTGCCTAAATTGGGGATGTATCCCAACGAAAGCGCTATTAAAAAGTGCCAATGTATTTGAATATCTGCAACATGCTAGTGATTATGGAATCACTGTTAAAGACGCAGAAGCAGACTTTGGAGCAATGGTCTCTAGAAGTCGTGAAGTTGCCAATGGCATGAGTAACGGGATTCAATTCTTAATGAAGAAGAATAAAATTGATGTTCTTTCTGGAACTGGTATTTTAAAAGCAGGTAAGAAAGTTGCTGTCACTGATGATAAAGGAAAAACAACAGAATACTCAGCGTCGAAAGGAGTAATTATTGCAACTGGAGCGAGATCAAAACAACTACCTAGCTTACCGCAAGACGGAAAAAAAGTAATTGGATATAGAGAAGCATTGACCTTGAAAACACAACCTAAGAAAATGGTTATTGTTGGTTCTGGTGCTATCGGAGTTGAATTTGCTTATTTCTACAACGCAATAGGAACAGAGGTAACTGTAGTTGAATATTTACCAAATATTGTTCCTATAGAAGATGCAGATGTTTCAAAGCAACTATTGAAATCTTTCAAAAAGTCTGGGATCAAAGTGATGACCAAGTCTTCTGTTGAATCTGTTGATACTTCAGGAAAAGGATGTGTCGCAACGGTTAAAACAGCAAAAGGCGAAGAGAAAATAGAGTGTGACATTGTTCTTTCTGCCGTAGGAATTGAAGCTAATATTGAAAACATTGGATTAGAAGACTTAGGAATAGTAACAGATAAAGGCCGTATTTTGGTGAATGATTACTACCAAACAAACCTACCTGGATACTATGCAATTGGAGATGTTATTCCAACCGCTGCTCTTGCTCACGTAGCATCAGCAGAAGGAATTATCTGTGTAGAGAAAATTGCAGGAGAAAATCCTGACACATTAGATTACGGAAATATACCAGGTTGTACTTATTGTTCTCCAGAAATTGCATCTGTTGGAATGACAGAAGCACAAGCAAAGGAAGAAGGAAGGGATATTAAAATTGGTAAATTCCCATTTTCTGCATCTGGAAAAGCAAGTGCAGCTGGAGCAAAGGAAGGTTTTGTAAAATTAATTTTCGATGCTAAATATGGAGAACTTCTTGGAGGACATATGATTGGTGCTAATGTTACTGAAATGGTGGCAGAATTAGTTGCTCTTCGTAAATTAGAAACAACTGGACATGAATTAATCAAGA
Source organism: Bacteroidota bacterium (assembly GCA_024280195.1). GTDB lineage: Bacteria > Bacteroidota > Bacteroidia > Flavobacteriales_D > Crocinitomicaceae > UBA4466. The sequence continues at coordinate 2,414 of JAJRQP010000209.1, forward strand.
CTGTTCATCCTCACCCAACAATGTCAGAGGCAATTATGGAAGCTGCTGCTGCAGCTTATGATGAAGTGATTCATTTGTAGGGGAAAGATTATAGAATTAGACAGAAGGGATTAGAAAACAGGGAATGGAACAATTCACTATTTTCTAATCCCTTTTTTCTTTTGCCTATTTTTTTCATTCCACCACAATCACATCTTTCTTAGCGAACATTTTTTGGTCAAATTCAAAATCTATTCTACCTACATTTATCCCTGCCCACCCTACTTGGTTCACTAAAACGGTATCTCCATTCAAGTTAATTTCTTCAGTTGGTTTCTCTAAGAATGTATGTGTATGTCCCCCTATGATTAAGTGAATATTCTTTGTCTTTTGCGCAAGAACACGATCAGACACTTTCTCACTACTGTACTCATATCCTAGATGTGACAAGCATATAATGAGGTCGCAACCTTTTTTTTTCAATTCTGCAGCACGATCATTCGCGACATCGATAGGGTCAATGTATTCTGTTTCTCCGTACTTAATATCAGGTACAAGACCTTTCATTTCTACTCCAACGCCAAAAATTCCGACTTTTATTTTACCTTTTTGAATAATGGTATAATCTTGTGTATGACCCTCAATTGGGGTATTTGTAAAATTATAGTTAGAACAAACAAATGGGAATTTTGCAAATTCTCTTGCTTTGACAAAACCTTCTAGTCCACCATCAAAATCATGGTTTCCCATTGTCGCAACATCGTAACCCATTTCTGTCATGAGTTTCATTTCTAAAATCCCACCAAACTTATTAAAATAAGGAGTACCTTGAAAAATATCTCCCGCATCTAGTAATAAAACGTGTTCTTCTTCTCTTCGGATTTTCTCAATCAACTCAAAACGACGAGCGACCCCCCCTTTTCCTGGGTATTTAGAATGATTCTCTGGAAAAGGATCAATGTTAGAATGCGTATCATTGGTGTGAAGAATTGTCAACTTCGCTGAACTCGATTTCTTTGTACTTTGAGCTAAAATTGACGGAGCAATTAATAAACCGCCTGAAACGACTACAGAATTTCTTACAAATGTTCTTCTTTTCATGGTTCAAATTGTATTCGTTGTTCATCACTCCAGATTAAATTTTTCTGTTCTTTAGCAACCTGAATCATTGCATCTCGCATGAGTAATCCGGGATAAGTCACGTTAATTTTATCTTGAAAAAAGTCCATGTGATCACCACCATTCATTAAGTAATCAGAAGTAACAACCAAAAAAGATTCGTGCTTTTTACGTGTTACTTTCTTAAATTGAAGTTTATCATTCTTGATATAAGCAGCTCCAATTGGTTCTCCGTTTCTTTCTTTTAGATACGCTTCCATTTTAATTAGAGAATGTATTGGCATTTCAACGATGACAATCTCGTTATCAAAGGGCATTAACTTGAAAATATCTCCAAGTGTTACATCCCCTTCATTGATTGAATTTCTCAATCCTCCCCAATTCAATAAACAGAATGAAGGTTTATCATTGTCAATTTTTCCTTTTACAGAAGAATAAATTGCATCAGTTGACCAATTATTTAAACTTCCATTTGGTTTCCCCCTTTCGAAATTTTTTGGAGCATGAGCAATAACCTCCAACATTTCTTTATTTAATTCTGTTCTGTAGGGAGAAACGATACTGTCAATCCTATTTTCTTTTGCGTATTCTTTCGTTATGGAAACTTGCTCATTTTTTACCGAAAGGGTATTAACAGAAGAGCAGGCCAAAAGACCTGCTCCACATAAAATTATGATGCCAAATTTTAACATTATTCAATGATCACTTTTCGTTGAATTGAACCTTTAACAGTAGTAACTCGAATTATATAACTTCCTGATTGAACGGATGAAACATCTAGATTCAATTTTGATAAAGAAACGTTTGCGTCTGTCAAAACAGTTCTTCCTTGCATATCAATCATTTTAATAGAAGTAATCTGCTCATCTGCACTAATCGTTATATAACTAGTTGCAGGAATCGGATATACTGATACTGAATTCTCTGATAACTCAACAGTATTCAGAACAG
>JAJRQP010000210.1 GCA_024280195.1 Bacteroidota bacterium
AAGCCTCTATATCTTTAAAGATATCATCTTGTTTTCTCGCTTTAAATCGCTTTGACGTGTACATTTCACAAAACGAACACTTGTTCCAAGAGCAACCTAGTGTGATTTGAATAATCAGCGATCTACCTTCGCTTGGTGGTCGAAATAATGGCTCATCGTATTGAATTGGAAATCCTAGCATCTAACAAAGATAATTGAAATTCATCAAAAAAGTAGGTTATATTTGACTTATGGGCAAACTGTTAAATATAGCGACTAGAACACAAAAAAGGGCGCCGATGAATACTCATTCTACGATAAGTATTTCTTTTGAGAAAGGAGTAGGTGCAGATTCTAGAGGGGTGATTAAAGGTAATAGACAAGTTACAGTCTTATCAATTGAATCCTGGAATGAAGCTCTTGCAACAATTGATTCTGATGTAGATTGGACAACTCGAAGAGCTAATTTACTCATTGAAGGAGTTGATTTAGAACATTCTGATAACAAAATATTAACGATAGGGAATGTTCAATTAGAAATCAAAGGAATACTAGACCCTTGTGGAAGAATGGATGAACAAGTACCAGGTTTAACTGAAGCATTAAAACCTAACTGGAGAGGAGGGGTGAAGTGTAAAATATTAAAAGAAGGTGATATTAATTGTGGTGATCTTGTGAAGATTAGTTAATGAAAAGAGAAGAAAATATACCAACACAGAATAGAATCGTTTGTGATTAAGGAATTTGTTGCGTAGAAGAGATTCAACCAGGATTTCTATCTTTTCATTTTAAAGGTAATCATGATTCGGAAATTCAAGAATTTAAAGAGCTCATTACTCAGACCCTAAACAAGATAGAACATCCACCTTTTGGTGCTATAAATGACCTAAGTGATAATCATGGGAGTTTCTCCAATGAAGTAAAAAAATACCTGGTCAATCATCCTGATTTAAAAAAGTATAAACTTGCTGAAGCTGTTGTGGTGAATAGTCTAGGTGTTAGAATTCAGCTAAATTATCTGATTAAATTGACAAAACATAGTGGAATGCTCGTTAAGGCATTTGGTGATTATGATTCTGCTTTAGAATGGATTCTTAAAAAGAAAAAAGAACTCCTTCCTTTCTAAACGTTTAATAACCAGTCGTTTTTTTCTAGTTATTTTCTCATCTTTATTTTTTGATTAAAAACTAATCTTTTATTGATTAATTTTTAATATATTTGTTGCTCAACCTCATTAAAATTTTCTTGCTTATGTATTTAAATACGCACACGTATTACAGTTTGCGCTATGGGGTTTTTTCGACTGAAAATTTGCTTCAATTAGCACAAGATAATGGCTGTTTAGCTATTGCTTTAACAGATATAAACACAACTTCTGCTTGTTTGGAGTTTGTAAAACTAGCAAAGAGTTATGGTGTGAAACCTATTCTTGGTGTAGATTTTAGAAATGGGGTAGAGCAACAGTTCGTTCTTCTTGCTAAGAATAATCAAGGCTTTGAGAATATCAATATTTACCTGTCAAATATTCTCCATAAAAAGTTGCTATTTCCTGCTGTTGCACCAGAGTTAAAAGGTGTTTTTGTTATCTATCCTTTCAGTAATAGAAAGAAGGAATTAAAAAAAGATGAATTTATCGGAGTTTCACCTAGCGATTTAGTTACTGTTCGTTTGCAGAAGATGGATACTAAGAAGATGGTGATTCAGCAGACAGTAACTTTTCGAAATAAGAAAGATTTTAATGCGCATCGACTCTTAAGAGCAATTGACAACAATACTCTATTGAGCAAATTACCCTTATCAGAACAAGCTTCTCCAACACATCAGATGGTGCATAAAGAAGAATTGCTTCGGCGGTACAAAGAGTATAATTCATTGGTAATCAATACAGACAGAATCTTTCACGAATGCTCCATTGATTTTGACTTCTCGGAAAATGCATCGTCACAAAATCAAAAAACATATACTGGTTCGGCTGAAAAAGATATCCAATTATTACATGAACTATGTGAGAAAGGTTTGGAATACCGTTATCCAAAAATGTCAGAAGAGATTCAGCAACGAATTGAGAAAGAGTTAAGTGCAATTATACAGATGGGCTTTGTCTCTTACTTTTTAATCAACTGGGACATTGTCTCTTATGCGCGTAGCAAAGGTTATTTCTACGTAGGTAGAGGAAGTGGAGCAAACAGTGTTATTGCGTATATTTTAAGAATCACAGATGTTGATCCAATAGAATTAGATCTCTACTTTGAGCGTTTTATTAATTTATACAGAAAGAATCCTCCCGATTTTGATATTGATTTTTCTTGGAGAGACAGAGATGATGTCACGGCTTACATTTTTAAACGTTTCAAGAATGTCGCATTAGTTGCCACATATAACACTTTTAGAGAGAAAGGAGTGATTCGGGAGTTAGGCAAAGTTTTCGGTTTACCAAAAGAAGAAATAGATATTCTCTCAAAAGGAAGAAGATTACCAGCACAGCACCAATTGGCAGAATTAGTTCTGAAGTACGGTCAATACATATTAGGTTTTCCTAATAACTTAAGTGTTCATTCTTGTGGAATTTTAATTTCAGAGAAACCTATTCATCACTTTACAGCTACTTTTATGCCTCCAAAGGGATATCCGACTATCCAGTTCGATATGCATATCTCTGAAGATGTTGGTTTGCATAAATTTGATATTCTCAGTCAAAGGGGACTCGGAAAAATTAAAGACACGCTTGAAATTATTCGGTACAACCAACCAGAAGTAGATGAAATTGACATCCATGACATGAAAGCTTTTAAAGCAGATGAACGCATCAAAACAATATTACGCAATGCAGATGCAATTGCCTGTTTCTATGTTGAGTCTCCAGCAATGAGGATGCTACTGAAAAAATTGCAAGTCGATAATTATTTAGGACTTGTTGCTGCGAGTTCTGTTATCCGCCCTGGCGTAGCCAAATCAGGAATGATGCAAACTTACATTCAACGGTACAGACATCCAGAGAAGAGAGAAGAAGCGCATCCTATTTTATTGGAATTAATGCCAGAAACTTATGGAGTAATGGTGTATCAAGAGGATGTGATCAAGGTGGCGCACCATTTTGCAGGATTGACCTTGGGAGAAGCTGATAAAATGAGAAGAGGAATGTCAGGCAAATTTCGTTCTCGAGCGGAGTTTCAAGCAGTAAAAGATACTTTTTTCAAGAATTGCGAGAAGAAAGCGCATCCCTACAAATTAACAGCAGAAATTTGGAGGCAAACAGAAAGTTTTGCAGGTTATGCTTTTGCAAAAGGGCATTCAGCATCATATGCAGTAGAAAGTTATCAGTGCTTATTTTTGAAGGCTTATTTCCCTTTAGAATTTTTAGTAGCAACCATTAATAATTTCGGAGGATTCTATAGTACAGAATTATATGTTCTCGAAGCAATAAGACTGGGAGCAATCATTCATTCTCCGTGTGTCAATCAAAGTGCTTTAGAATCTGTCATTCAAGGAAAAGAGATCTATCTAGGCTTTCAGTTACTCAAATCTTTTGATGCGAAAATGTCCATTTTTATTACCGAAGAAAGAAAAAGAGGAGGGCAATACATTGATTTAGATAATTTCATTGAACGCACAAGCGTAAGTTTAGAACAAATAAGTATTCTTATTCGCATTGAAGCGTTGCGTTTCACACAAAAAGATAAGCGAGCTTTGCTTTGGGAGGCACATTTTAAAATCAGTAAAGGAAAACGTTTGCCACAAGCATTGGATTTGTTCCGTATCAAACCGAAAAATTACGAGGTGCCGAAATTAGAGAATACATGGCAAGAAGATGCATTTGACCAGATGGAATTATTAGGTTTTCCTCTCTACAGTACGTTTAAGTTATTGTTAGAACACAACAAGAGTACTGTGCTTGCAAAAGACTTACCGTACTATCAAAATCAAAAAGTATGGATAGAAGGTTACCTCATTCACGTAAAACGAACAACTACAACAAATAGTAAAAGTATGTTCTTCGGAACTTTAATAGATAAAGAAGGACAGTGGTTGGATAGTGTTCATTTCCCGGAAGTAGCACAACGTTTCCCTTTTCGTGGGCGTGGCATCTATCGGATTTATGGCAAAGTAACGATGGAATATGATTGCATTTTACTAGAAGCTGAATTCATGGAGAAGCAAGGAATAATAGAAGACCCAAGATATGCAGAAGTTAGAAATACAGAGAAGGAGAAAGAGGTTGTGACGTGGAACCTGAGAAAGAGAGCGTAGAAGTGAAAATTGAATAGCGTTGTAATGGATAATGTACAATGGAAGTAGAGGCTTGTTAGAATGATGAGTGAATAGTGAGGAATTCTCTTGTCCGCTTAACTTCTTACCTTCTTACCT
>JAJRQP010000211.1 GCA_024280195.1 Bacteroidota bacterium
AAACAACCGAAACTGGTTTTCTTGCAATGCTTGTTTCTGTGTAAACTTTCTTCGCTGTTTGGATGGTGTGTCGGTTCAAAATTCTGATTAAATCTCCCGATAAACCCATTTTTTTAGAAGCCTCGTAAGCGCTTCTGACTTGGGTAATGATTTCTCGTTCTCCAACAATCATTGAGTCTAATGATGACGCAACAGATAACTGATGACTTACCACACTCATTCCCTGATGCAACTCACAAATTGTTGCGAAATTATTTTGTTTGTCTTTTGTGAAATCAGGGTATAATTCTTCAAAAAATCGGAGAAGAAAGGTCGAATTAACCTCTTCTTCGGTAACAATCATAAACTCTACTCGGTTGCAAGTAGAAAGAAACATCAATTCTTTAATCGATAACTCTTCTTTTAATCGACCTAGTTTATCTTGTTGGTTTTCAGGGTCAATGTGCAACAAACCAATGTCATTTACAGATAGATTTCTATGCGTAAATGCAATTGTATAAAGTTCGTTTATGCCTTGGTTGACTATCACTATTGCAAAGATGCTTAGACTCTCGGTTTTATATGTCACAAAAGTGTCATTTTTTACTTATTTAGAATGTTTCTATTTAATGATTTGGTTTGATAATCATTCATGCAATTGATTTTATTTTCTCACCCTTTAAATCATTCGTAAAAAAAACTATCTTTACTTTTCATGAAAACTATAGAATTTGAATCAGCTCAGAATGTAAAAATTGAGTACGAACTAGCCTCCGTTGGTCAACGTACCGCCGCGGCTATGCTAGATTTCGTTATGTTTTTTATCTATTTCATCATTTTTGGGATGGTGGTTGGTTTTTCAGGTTGGTTTCAAGAAGATCTAGGATCCTATTTATTTTTTCAATTGCTTTTAATGAAAATCCCTTGGATTTTTTACAACCCTGTGATAGAATACCTCACCCACGGACAAAGTCTTGGAAAATACATTTTAGGCATTCGTGTCGTAACGGTTGATGGTGAAAGACCTGGGCTTCGAGAAGTATTTACGCGTTGGATTTTTAAAGGAGATTTCTTGTGGATCAGCGCCGATTTTTTCGTGTTATTTTGGTTCGGAATTGGACTTATGGGTATAGTTTACGCAGGGACATCTCGTCGTAATCAACGAATTGGTGATGTGATGGCAAACACCATTGTTATTCGTAATAAATCGAGCATTAATTATTCTTTAAAAGATGTTCTAGCAATAAAAAGTCAAGATAACTATACACCACAATACCCACAAGCTGTTCGTTTTACAGATGAAGATATGTTATTGATAAAGAACACTATACAACGAGTAAAGTTATATCCCAATGACGAAACAAAAAGATTTGCAATCGAATTAGCCGATAAATCAGCCAGCTTACTTGATCTCGAAGAAACACCTAAAAAAAGATTACAATTCTTGCAAACCTTATTGCAAGACTATGTAGTTTTGACCCGATAAAATAAAAGTATGTCTAAGTTATACCTCGTTCCAACACCAATCGGAAATCTCGAAGATATTACATTGAGATCCATTCGGATTTTGCAAGAAACAGAAATGATTTTTGCAGAAGACACACGTGTTACAAAACGCTTACTCAACAAGTTAGAAATACAAAAACCTGTTGCCCCTTTTCATTCTCACAATGAACACAAAACGTTGGCAAGGGCAATTGACACCATAAAATCAAACACATCTACCGTTTTAGTTTCTGATGCAGGAACACCTGCTATTTCTGATCCTGGTTTTTTGTTGGTGAGAGAATGCATCGCGAATGATATTGAGATAGAATGTCTTCCTGGACCTGCTGCATTAATTCCTGCAATTGTTGCCAGTGGTTTTCCTTGTGACCGTTTTGTTTTTGAAGGTTTCTTACCGCATAAAAAAGGTCGTCAAACACGGTTAAAAGCAATTGCGGAAGAAAAAAGAACAACTGTTTTGTATGAATCACCTCATCGATTGGTGAAATGTCTTGGGCAGATTGAAGAATTTATGGGCGCAGAAAGAAAGGTTTGCGTAGCTAGAGAATTGACAAAAATATACGAAGAATATAGAAGGGGAACGGCTAGTGAGGTGAAAGCTCATTATGAAGCGCATCCGCCGAAGGGAGAAATTGTGATTGTGATTGAAGGAAGGGATTAATTTATAAGGAGTTAAGAAGAAAGAAGGTTAGAAGTTAAGTAGGACGTAGATGCGTGTTATGTTTAACTTCTCATCTTTTGACCTTCTTAAAAAAGAAAAAGATGAAAATAAAAAGTGAAGCATTTTTCCTGTGTAAAACAGGAACACCTGAAGAGGCGTTTGAATTGAGATCGTTTGAAATTAATGAACCAAAGGAAAATCAAGTTCTAATTGAAGTCGAAGCATTTGGATTGAACTATGCGGATGTGATGGCAAGAAAAGGTTTGTACCGAGAAGCTCCTGATTTTCCTTGTGTTGTAGGTTATGAGGTTGTTGGAAGGGTTATTTCTACAGGAGTCTCAGCAAAGAATGATTTAGTCGGAAAAAGAGTCATTGCATTCTGCAGATTTGGTGGATATGCAAAGCATGTTATCACAACAGATATTGCAACGGTAGTTGTAGGTGATCAGCCTTCTGAAGAATTACTCGCTCTCACAACTCAATCAGTTACAGCTTATTACATGGGAATGTATTTAACTCCTATTCATTCTATTGATACGGTTTTAATTCACGCAGCAGCTGGTGGGGTCGGAACGATTCTTATACAACTAGCAAAGATGCAAGGCGCAACAGTCATTGCAAAAATTGGTCGTGCAGAGAAGGCGGAAGTAGTAAAAAAACTAGGTGCTGATTTTGTTGTCAATTACAATGACTCGGATTACATTGAGCAAATCAAAACCTTTCTGAAAGGAGACAGGATTGATGTAAGTTACAATCCTGTTGCTGGTTCAACCTATAAAAAAGACATGTCTATTTTAGGTTCTGGAGGCAGAATGGTGTTGTTTGGAGGTTCTGAATTATCCAACGGAAAATGGGGCATCTTATCGAAGTTAAATTTTGTCCGCAGAATGGGCTTAGTTTTACCTATCGGTTTGATGATGCGTTCTAAGAATATTCTTGGGGTTAACATGCTTAAAATAGCAGATAACCGTCCTAAAATTTTAGAATTCTGCTTGCAAGAATCATTTCGTCTTTTTAGAGAAGGGAAGATTGTTCCTCAAGTTGGAGGTTCTTATTCTGCAAAAGAATTTAATGAGGCGCATGCAATGTTAGAAAGCGGAAAATCAACAGGAAAGTTGTCGGTGAAGTGGTAGGGGTAACGTTTGGCTGTGCTTAGTGTGGGGTTTCAAAGCTATAAACTTTCTAATTAGCACTTAGCTAAAGCAAATGTTTTTCTAATTCATTTTCTTTTTTCATTATCAAAATTTTGGTTTGGCGGTTTTCAATTGAAGCTCAAAAACTACAAGCAATGCTTGGCTCACCTAGCCATACTTTATGGTTTTGGGCTTAGAGGTCATGGGAAGAAAACCACAAAAACTCTTTCAACTAAGGAATTTATTCGTCGATTTTCATTGCATATTTTACCGCGGGGTTTTACCAGAATCAGGCATTTTGGCATTTTAAGCAGTGCATGGAAAAAAGAGAAACTTCCAGCACTTCAACAAGCATTGGGAAAGAAAATAGTTACTAAAAACACGGAAGATAAAGGGGCTATTTCTACTTTTTTAGGCAGGTGTCCAAGTTGTAAAAAAGGTAGACTTGAAACGCTTGTTTCATTTGATAGCAGAGGGCCTCCTGCTAACTATTTAAAA
>JAJRQP010000212.1 GCA_024280195.1 Bacteroidota bacterium
ACAAAAGATAATATGATACAACGCGTTCAAACTTTATACTTATCCATTACCATTATCTTGTTAACGATAGTGACATTTGGTAGTACTTTATTCTCCTTTTTAAATGAAACTTCTCGTTTCTCTTTCGGTACGTATGGCATTGTAGAATACAGCCTGGAGAATGACAAAGTAATTGGTACAACAACCTTTCCTTTTTACATCGCAACAATCTCATTGATTCTCCTGTGTTTCTTGTGTATCATGTCTTACAAGAATTTGCAACGGCAATTTAAATTAGGAAGAATGATTTTCGGGATTTATTTTTTGATGCTAATTGTAGTTGTTTTATTAAGTTACTTTGGTGATTCAATGTTAGAGGCAAAAACAACTTCACGAGAAATGGGATTAGGATTCTTACTTTTTGTGGCAGGATTCCCATTTACATTTTTAGCAAACATTGGAATCAAACGAGATAAAGAATTGCTGAACTCGTTGGATAGGTTGAGGTAATGAGGAAAAGAATTGTCCTCCCCCTCAGTCCCCCTCCGAAGGGGGAAGTAAGTAGACTCGTGAAGATGATAGTTATTTTTTAATAGTATTTCCCTTCTTCGTAATTTAACAGATATGGGCTTCCCCCTTCGGAGGGGGACTGAGGGGGAGGATATTATAGTTTCATATTAAAAGAAAAAAAATAAATGAATTACCTTTCAGTAGAAAATCTTACAAAATCTTTTGGTGATCGCATCATCTTTGAAGACCTTACCTTTGGAATTGATCAAGGGCAAAAAGTAGCAATCGTTGCAAAAAATGGTAGCGGTAAAACAACCTTATTGCGTTGCTTGATAGAAAAAGAACAATATGATTCTGGTAGAGTTGTCTTTCGCAAAGGATTGCGTGTTATTTTTATGCAACAGAATGAAAATTTAGTGGGAGATAATACCATTTTGGAAGAAGTTTTTTCTCACGATTTACCCGAACTAAAAGCAGTTAAAGAATACAACTTTGCTATGCGTTCTGGAGATGAAGATTTGATAGCTAATTCTTTTGAAGCAATCACAGAGCTCAACGCTTGGGACATTGAAGTGAAAGTCAACCAAATTCTTTCTGTACTTAAGTTAGAAGATACCAGCAAATTGGTAAGTACTCTTTCTGGAGGGCAACAAAAAAGGGTTGCATTGGCTAAAGTATTGGTGACGGATGCTGATTTTTTAATTCTTGATGAACCTACCAATCATCTTGATTTAGATATGATTGAGTGGTTAGAAGACTATCTTTCAAAATCGAAATCAACGATATTGATGGTCACGCACGACAGGTACTTTTTAGAGGTTGTCTGTGATACCATCTTTGAATTAGAAGATAAAACCATCTATAAATACAAAGGTAATTTCTCTTATTATTTGGAGAAAAAAGCTGAACGTAACGAGCAAAGAGATTCTACTATTGGAAAGGCACAAAATCAATTCAGGAAAGAATTGGAATGGATGCGTCGCCAACCAAAAGCAAGAGGAGTGAAGCAAAAAGCGAGAATTGAAGCTTTCCATGACACCAAAAAAGTAGCTAAACAACATATAGATAGAAGTGAACTGGAAATTCCTGTAAAAATGGAGAGACTAGGTTCTAAGATATTGGAAATGCATAAAGTTGGAAAATCATTCGATGATTTAAAGATTTTGGAAAATTTCACGTATACTTTTAAGCGCAACGAAAGGTTAGGAATTGTAGGAAAAAATGGTGCAGGAAAATCAACCTTTCTGAACATGATTTTGGGACAAGAAGAAGTGTCTTCTGGAAAAGTCGTAACTGGAGAAACAGTTGTTTTTGGTTATTACAGTCAAGAATTGCTCAAAATTAAAGATGAAACAAAGAAAGTCATTGATGTCATTCGTGATATTGCAGAGTATATTCCATTAGAGAAAGGACGTCAGATGTCAGCTGCTCAATTCTTAGAAAAGTTTTTATTTCCAAGAGATATGCATTATAATTTCGTGCATAAGTTAAGTGGAGGAGAGAAGCGTCGTCTGAAATTGATGACTATTCTGATGAAGAATCCCAATTTCTTGATTCTCGATGAGCCAACCAATGATTTAGACATCTTTGTAATGAGTGTTCTCGAAGAATATTTGCGTGGATTTCAAGGTTGCTTGATTGTCGTTTCGCATGACCGTTACTTCATGGATAAAATGGTAGATCATCTTTTTGTTTTTGAAGGAGATGCAAAAATCAAAGACTTGCTAGGAAACTATACTGCTTACCGCAAGCAAATGCTGAAATCGAATAAGGCAAAAAAGAAAGATAATACACCAGAAGAAGTCATTAAAGTTTCTACACTTTCAGATGGTGTAAAAAAAGAAGAACCGACCAAAAAAATAAAACTTTCGTATAAAGAGAATGCTGAATTTGAACGACTAGAAGGAGAAATGGAGCAACTCGAAGAAAAGAAAGCAAAATTAACCTTGATTCTATCAGATGCAAATGCTTCCAACGATGATTTGATGTATGCTGGAGAAAGACTATCTAAGGTTGTCAAAGAATTAGAAACAAAAGCTGATAGATGGTTGGAGTTGAGTGAATATGTATAAATAATCATTAGTGTCCGATAAAAAATATTGCATTCTTCAGAGTTACAGTCGTAACCTTATAATGCGATGATTGTATCAAATAAACCTTGCTCTTACTTTTTTTCATTGCCATTTCGGCTGGCTCAATACATCGCAAAAAAAGTAACAAAAAAGTCTAGTGCTGTCACAAATTCAACGACCAAAATCATCCTCTAATTCTATTTTACAAAAACTCCCTACGGTCAAACAGTTTGTAAAATGACGAATTTTGCGGTGTTTTGG
>JAJRQP010000213.1 GCA_024280195.1 Bacteroidota bacterium
AATTTTGCGGTGTTTTGGTGCCCGCTTAATTTATGAAGGCACGAGAGAATTCTCGCTTCGGGGAAATCATTTTTTAATTCAATCATTCGTGTATTCGTGGCAAAAAAAAGTGGAGAAAAAATATTAATCGGACAATAATGTAAAAGAATGTAAAATTTAGTTTACAATCCTGACTTACCTCTCATTCGGGCACTCATCAAAATTTGATATTCATAACCTTGGTCACCATTCAATGTTTCGTATTCTATTTCTAATGGTGTACCCAACATTCCTTTTTCGTCTTGTTGCAACTTTTTAATTAAAGAAGTCATGTATTGCACAACGACAGAAGAATAATAGCCGTTTTCTTTATTCTCTCCAACAATTAAATACAAATAAGGGTCCTCCTTCACGAAGCCTTGAAAAGTCGTAGCGTACTCATTCTCTTGATTCAACACTTCTAAAGCTCGACCGTAAGAACATTTTTGGTTATCAATGATTTGGTAGGATTCGTAATCTAACTCTTCTTCAAAGTTCGCGGCTTTTTTCTTAGTGATAATCGGATTCTCATTCTCATCGTAATAGGTTACTCGTTCTACAAAATGTGAACTGTCTCCAACCGCTTCTTCTAGTAGTTCTTTGGATGCAATCATCTTAGCATTCTTAAAGTAAAAGGTGTTTGATGCAATACTTGGAAAATTTTCTGTTGTGTATTCCTCTACCATTTTAACCATTTGATTAGAGTCGTTGACTTTTATTTCAACTTCAACAGATGCTCCTCCTTCTCTGGAATAGAATAGGCTTTGCCCTATTAGCAAAGAATCATTTTGATCTATGTCAAATATCATTTGCTCGAAAGCCGTTTCTTTTTCATTTGGTACGTATTCGGAATTGATATCATCTGGATACTCAACTGGTACTGTATTATCACAACTAATTAGAATAGTCGAAAGGATGACTAGGTAAAAAATGGAACTGAAAATTTTCATATTAATTTTTCTGTATAATGTTGGTTGATACAAAAGTAACAAGAATTGGGTGGGTGAATTTAAATCTTTCAAAATAAATTTACAAAACCCTTGCAATTAAAAGAAAATCCTCTATCTTTGCACCGCTGTTAGCAATGACAGATTACATCGCGGGGTGGAGCAGTTGGTAGCTCGTCGGGCTCATAACCCGAAGGTCATAGGTTCGAGTCCTGTCCCCGCTACAAAGGGAGACTCATCAGTTATTTTTACTGATGGGTCTTTTTCTTTTCTGACTGAATCCCTTGCTATATCTTTACTTAAAGAAAATATACTATTCACATCTTGGGTTAGATATTGTCTTTTCTTAGCATCAATCACTAATCCAGACGGAAAGACCAGTTTCTGAATTCTAAGTTTACTCTCTACACCTCCCAATCTCCATTGTCTGCTGATGTTTTTAGATACTTCAACACATTTAATTACCGCATCTTCTTGGTTAGATATTGTTGAAGACAATTTCTCCAATTCTCGCTTAACCTCATCAATTTCACCCAAAATCGGTGTTGAAAACTTCTGAAAAACATCATTTGATAACTCATCGAATGCATTTTTCTTCTGTAATTTATCAAAGTCAGCTGTAAGCTTATCCAGTATTTTGTTCAACCTTTTTTCTTCATCTCCACAGTCTAGATTGAAAGCTTCTATTGAATACTTTAACTGTTGCTTAAACAAACCTTCTAATTCTGGATTCAACTCATAAGATTCTATTAGCTCACTAAACAGGTTGTTAAGTCCTATCTTTTTAGATTTTGGAGTTGAAATAGCATTCATAGACGAACCAGAACACTTATTCTGGCATGTATAATAATGCAAACCCTTCTTCTTCACTTCATAACTAGTTAACTTACCAGCACACTCTAAACAAGTAACAAATTGGGTTAATGGTCTAAACTCATTAACTGACGATTTCTTATATCCAGAATTGTTTTCCTCTAAAATTTGTTGCACTACCCAAAACTCTTTTTCGGACACCATCTGCTCCCAATTTCCTTTCACCGCATCACCTCCTAGTAATCGGTTAACACTAACAGCACAATAAAATGGATTCCTCCAGATTGGGCTCAATTTTCTTTTATCAATTTTAAGCCCCATAACTTCCAGTTTCTTAATGATTTCGAAATCTCTCATACCACCAATCTTCCACTTCCAAGCCTTCTGGAGTAACCTACCATCATTATTAAGAACAATCTTTTGCTCTCGACATAGTCTTTGAATATCCTTCACCTTTGGTCCATGATGGTCATACCCAAATGGAGCTTTACCCAAATACTTACCTTTCCTAAGATGCGTCTTCATCCCTGGTATTGTAAATTCCAACCTCTCAAGATTTTCTCGTTCTGCGGCAACTAATCTTTCTATAATCAAGTTTTCACCTTTTGATGTAGCCGTGCTTAAACCACTGGATGTCTCGATAAGATGCACGCCCAAATTATTCACTAGCTCATGTACTACCGATATACCTCCACTTCCAGACCTAGAAAAACGACTCATCTTATAAATCAATATCGCATACGGTCTTCTCTTTGCCTTACGTACCTCTTCTACCATTAACTTAAATTCCTTTCGAGTAAAATCACCTTTGGCACTCTCATAAGTTCCTCCAAACTCGTGTATAATTTTATAATCATTCTGTTGAGAGAACTGAATGGCAGTTGTCTTCTGGTTATTTAAACTCTCATTATCATCGTATTGTTTTTTCGATGAGACCCTTGTGTAACTCCAAACTTCGTTCTTGTTGGATACCTCTTCTTTATATGTGCTAAATTTCTTAAATGCTTCTTTCATATCTTAATAATTTTAAATTTTAAACCCGAAGCTATTTTAGCTTCGGTTATTTTATACTGTCTTTTTGTTTATCTAATCGCTTGATAGGCTATTAGACTTAGTTGGTAAAGTGATTCGATTACCGACTGAGCTTCCTCATCAGAAATATTTTCAAACTCTTTACAATTTCTTAATTCACTGACTGATACTCGTTTTATTCCAAGCTTGTCAGATACAGAATAGATAAAATCATCTACCTGTTCAGTTGAATTCGTTGAATCCATAAATGTACACTACCCAATTCCTCATATTATTTTTCGGGTGGTGAGGATTATTCTTTTATAGTCATTTCTAGACTAAAATCAACGTTTTGAATTTTGATTTCACTCGAAGTTCGGAGGAAAAAGTCTAAGTCACAAGGGTAAACACCAACTATTTTCAAAAAAAGAAATGCTATAGTATATTTAATAAGAAGGGGACACAAATTCTAACTCATTTTGAATACACTTCCTAACCTTTGCAACAGTTCCAAGCGACACTTCAAAGAGCTTAACACATTCTCTAACTGAGAACCCTCTTTTTAGTGCTTCAATTACTTTTGGATACTTAGATAGAAACTTAAGAATGGAT
>JAJRQP010000214.1 GCA_024280195.1 Bacteroidota bacterium
GGTGTTGGAGGAAGTGCTTCGGCATTATCTTGGATGGAACCATTTCGGCCTTATTTAATTGGCTTAGCAGTTGTTGCTATTAGTTATGCTTGGTACAATCATTTCAAATCGAAAACGGAAGATGATTGTGGTTGCGAAATAGAAAAACCGAAATGGTATCAGACCAAAACATTTTTAATTGCGATTACGCTATTTTCGATTGTTTCAATTAGTTTCCCTTATTACTCATCTCCTTTTTATCCAGACAATAAAAAAGAGACAATGTTTGTGAATCCTGCCAATCTGCAAATAGAAAATTTTACAATTGTAGGAATGACGTGCGAGGCATGTGAAAATCACATCGATTATTCAGTGCAAGAACTCGATGGCATCGTAGAAGTGAAAACGTCTTACGATAAAGGAACCTCTCAAGTGAAATTTGACAACTCAAAAACGACTAAAAAAGAAATAACAGAAGCAATAAACTCAACTGGTTACACAGTATCAACCTCTCAAGCAAAATGAAAATAGAATTAAACTCAACAATTACTTGTCCAGAATGTGGACATCAAAAAACGGAAGAAATGCCAACAGACGCTTGTCAATATTTTTACGAATGCGAAAATTGTAAGGTAGTGTTAAAAGCTCTTGAAGGGGACTGCTGTGTATTCTGTTCTTATGCAACGGTTCCATGTCCACCCATTCAAGAGGATAAAAATTGTGGCAATACAGATTGTTGCTCGTAAAATTGTAGAAATATGAAAAATCGAATCAGAATTGTAATTTTTAGTTCAATTATCTTCGCCGCAGGATGTAATTCTGCTAATCAAAAGGAAACGATGATTGTTAAAAAGTCGGACTTAGTCGAAACGTGCATTGCTGTTGAAGGAATGACTTGCGTGGGTTGCGAAGTAACCTTAGAAAAGAATTTAACAGAACTAAAAGGTGTTGTTAAGGTGAGTGCATCTTCCTCTAAAGATGAAGCAACAATTACTTTTGACAAATCTAAAACAAACGAAGAAACGTTGATAAAAGCCATAGAAAAGGCTGGATATCAGCCAATTTTAAAGTAAAATGGGGTTGTTTTTTAATTTCGGAGAAACAATTGACGGCTTTGATTACAAGGTTGTCAATGAACGTGATGCAAGAGCAAGCGCTGGAATAATGTTCTTATTGGGCTTACTTAGTTTGTTTTCTGTCTTTCTTTTGCGGACCATCTTCTGGGCAGAATTATTTTCCATCACCTTTATTATTGAATTCATTGTTCGGGTTGTTTTTAA
The DNA here is from genome assembly GCA_024280195.1 of Bacteroidota bacterium. Classification (GTDB taxonomy): domain Bacteria; phylum Bacteroidota; class Bacteroidia; order Flavobacteriales_D; family Crocinitomicaceae; genus UBA4466. Next base: position 1,260 of record JAJRQP010000214.1, read on the forward strand.
TCCAAAATACGCACCCTATATGATGCTAGGAAACCTCATTGTTAGCAATCAACAACCTGATTGGATAGAGGCAAAACCAAAACAATTTGCTTGGATTTTAGGGCTGATTTTAGGTGCAATCATGACATTTTACATCGTTTTCGATATGATTTCTCTCGTTCGATTAGCGATTTGTTGGTTATGCTTATTCTTGCTGTTCGTAGAATCAGTTTTTGGAGTTTGCCTTGGTTGTATTCTCTACAGAAAACTCAACATCAAAGTTGAAAACTGCCCGGGTGATGTTTGCGAGATAGAAAACAAACCAAAATATGAAAAGAGAAAGTTAATCTACCTTTTGCTCTTCGCAATTGTTTTCGTCCTTATTTATTTCGGGTTAGAATACTGGAAATTTGAGAGCCTGAAAGAGGTGATAATTATAGAGTAGTGTTTTATCTATTTAAATTACTTTCCTCTTTAAGAAAATACATTCTTTCGAAGCGAAACTCTCTGCGCATCATTTTTAGAATGAAAGTAGCGCTTTTCAAGAGTGAAATGAAATGACAAAAATGCAGCGCTAGACTTTTTTGCGAACTTTTTTTGGCAATGAAAAAAAGTGGAAATTAATAATTCCAAAAACTAATTAGCCTTCCCAAACACCTTTTCTTCTCCAAACATCCCAACTCTAAGCAACCTTTTTACCTCCTTTTCATTCGGAGAGAGAATGACTAACTCATATTGAGATTCTTGCACAGATTCTTGGTCATTGATAAATTTAAACAGCTTTGTGTCAAAATCGTAATCAAAGTAAGCAATGGAGAATTTCCCCGTAGAAAATGAAATTTTTAGAGGAATATAGCTTCCGTTTTCAAAAACATTCACAATGTAATTCCCATAAGCATCAATTTCTCTAAGCACATTTTGACTTCCTTTCCCAATAATAATTTCTCTATTCTGAACACCAAAAAAGTAATATTCTCCTTTTAACACACAAGGCAAGGAATCGTTTTTTATGACTCCGTGAATAAAACCGTTTCGAATGGTGTATTTTGATGATTCTCGAATAGTTTCTCGACTAACAGAGGCAATATTTGTTGCAACCAATGCAATACCATTCTCATTAATTTCATAATGACTCGGTTGTTCAATGGAAGAGTAAATACCAAAATATTTTTTATCAACAGACACCAATTTTGTCTCTTCCAAAGGAAGAGGATTGGAGAAATAATACGATTTTTGAGAAAAAGAAATTAAACTCAACAAAAGACTTGCAACTAAACCAACTATTTTCATAACTTAATATATGTACGAGGATAAATTTAACAATAACTAAACCACCAAAACAAAAAGCATGCAAAAA
>JAJRQP010000215.1 GCA_024280195.1 Bacteroidota bacterium
AGCACCAGTGTTGCAATTTTAGAGTTTTTCTTGGAACGCATGACGGGCGATTTATACTTCCACTTTGAAGTAATCTGGTTCAGTTGACTTTTCACTCTTTTTTAGTGAAGCACATGACAAAAGAACTATCGTCCATATCGTAATAAAAACTATATTTTTCATTTCTTTCTTGATCAGTTCAATGTAACTTTTGATTTTCGTCTAGAAAATAATTGAATGAGTGTAAATCACTTTTTTACTAAAAATACGAATTGGATAATTATTTGAACTATTAAACGGGATTATATTTTTCTATAGGAATTGCCATTTCTTTTCCGATACTCTCCGCTAGTTCTTGGATTTTCTGAATTTTCTTTGAGGTATCGATAAAAACTCTATTCCGATGATTACTTCCCATCAAATATAGCTCATAAAAACCCTCTTGACCTCCTGAGTATTGACCCACCAACATTGTTCCAGTCACTTCTTTTCTGCCTGACTTACTCAGAATGACTAAAGAATAGGATTCTTTTATTTCCTTCCATTCCCCTCTTTTTAAGAGATAAAAGCCCTTAAATATCCTGTAACGCTTTAAAATAGGATCAAATTCTATGCCCTGATAAAAACCTAATATTACAGGGATGAGAAGAAGGAAAAGCAATGTAAACGGATACCATAAACAGAGGAAAATCGTGATAAATAATACTCCCCCCGATTTAAGTATGTTCAGCCTCACCAGCTCTTTGTTCACTATAACTAATGAATTACTTCTCATGTATATCTTACAAATTTGACAGGATTGAAGTATCAACTACCATGGTATAATCATTGACCTATAGAACTATAAGCGGTCGATTCTAATTCATTCAACAACTCCTTTTGTTCATTAATGGAAGTATGATCCTTATATTCAATAAGAAACTCGTTTACATTCACATTTAATTCGTTCAGGTTATTCTCTAATCTAATTTGTTCAGAGTCCCAATTTTTCAAAAATTCAGTTCGTATTTCACTCTTAAAACTATTCAAGTAGAACCTGTACCCTCGAATAGCGATTTCTGTTTCTCCTATTACCGTTGACAAAGAATCTTGATCCTCACTCTTTGCTATTCTTTTAACCGACTTTAAAAAACTATCATCGGTAACCGATCTTTCGTCAGCTCCTGATGGGGTACAATTTGAGCAAAAAAAACTAATAACAAAAACTGAATACCAAATTTGTTTTCTCATCTTACTATTTTTCATCTGAAGACGTTCTAGTTGTATACATTATGTTTCCTGTAGAGTACAAAGTATCATTACTACTCTCACTTTTATAAAGTTCTGTGCCACTGCTGTCCGTTATAACAGTAAGATGATGAAAAATATACTCACCTTTCATATTATAACCTATACGAGAATAATTGAATTCAGTTAATACTTGCTCACCATCAAAGCCATTTGTATAGGTTTCTATATTATTGGTCACCTCAAATCCTGGCTCGGGGTTATTCTGAAACATTCCGTCAAATGGATTATAGTCACCAAATTTTCCATCATCCCCACTATGATCAGTATCGGAATCATGAGAACTTCCGTCTGATTCTGTTCCAGAATCTTTTTCAAAATCATGAACCCAATCTAATAATTTGTCAAGCCAGCTAGCTGTAGGGTCACCAGCAACACCATCCGTATATTTCCCAGTGTCGTCACCAACTCCTCCATAGCCAGTTATAGGTAAAGCTACATAATCTCCTTTGTTCATATTGAGTTTTGTATAGCCTATATCATTTGGATCGGTTATATTCTCAACACTCGTAAAATAGAACAAATTATATTCTACGATATCGAGATATGTAAATGATCTAGATAAACTATACCCACATTCCCTTTGTGTCTCGGGATTGTTAATGTCTTTAGCTATTTGAGATGGACCCTGCCCTGCCTGAACAGTATATCCTACCAAAAAACCACCTACAACATATGGTTCAAGGCCTTCCAATTCAATTGCGTCAATAACACGATTTCCTGAAAAAGCGTATGGAGAATAAAAGGGATATTTACCCGTCAACGGATCAACAGCAAAGAACCTTCCAATCCTAGGATCGTGCATTCGATACTTATAATTGATGCTATTTCCCTTCCCTTTTACCTCGTCATCTTGCTCTTGTCCTTGGAATCCGTAGATTTACAACCTAGCAAATTTTGGTTTTTACACTCCAAAAAATCCCGCTTGCACCTTTCTTTATTTCAACTTTTCGTTAATCGCGGGGACTCTCCCTTTTGATTAACTACATGCGCTCGCTTGCGTCATTCGATAAACTTAATCATTTTGCGCATAAATGTGAAGCGGAAAATGCACATTTTCCGCTTCGGAATACTCTAGTTTATTTACAACGGAAAAAAGCGATTGATCTTTTCGCGGTTTTCTTCTCGATTGATCACCTTGTATTTAGCAGTAGATGACAACCAACGATGTCCCGCCAATAGTTGCACGTCTTCCATTGGATAATCGTAATGATTGATCCAATTCAAGATCACAGATTGACGAATTGTACTCGCGTTTAGGTTCTTATTCGTGTATAATCCTTGCAAAGGTCGTAACATACGATTGAGCGCGTCAACACTCAGGTTTTCACCTCGCTGAGTGATAAAAAGCCTTTCACACTTCGACGAACTCAGCAATCGTGCTGTTTTTAGTAGCTCTACTCGATCTTCATATACGTACTTATGTAGAGTAAGCACCTGATTTGATCGCAGTTCTAGCGTTCTTCTAGTTAATTGTTTGGTCGCCATCACATAAACTGTTCCTACCTCCAAATCAATGTCAACTGTTCGAAGATTGATAATATTTTGGGGCGTTAGCCCCTGATAAATCAACAAGGAAAGCAAGGCTTTGTTTCTGTTCTTTAAAATCAAATAACGCTCTTCCCTACTCATCAAAAGCTCCAGTTCCTCGACCGAAAATAAATCTTGGTGCTGCATCGGCTTGGATTTCCTTTTTGTTGAAATCGTTCTACACGGATGATCGTTTCTTGTTCCTTGCTCGATCAAGAAA
>JAJRQP010000216.1 GCA_024280195.1 Bacteroidota bacterium
AAAGAAGAAGACAATTTAAAGAATCTTTTCTCTGACTTTGACAACGATTTTATAAGATCAAAAAGTTCTGTAGAAGGTTTCATAATAATATTGACATTGATTACTAAATCGTTTCATTTAAGAATTAGCATTATTCTCAGTCAAATGTACAAAAAATATATTATTGGAATCCTAAATTAGAACAAACGAAAAAGACCTTGGTCTCCCAAAGCCTTTTTCAAACAACAACAAACTATAAAACCTTCTTGGTCAACAAAACCTAGCGAAGGAGTATCTTAATGCCTTTTGGCAATGTCTTTTCTGCATCATCCAATTTATTTAATCGCAATATTGTTTTAGCTTGAATTGCATTTTCTTGTGCAATCTCGTTAATTGTCATACCTCTAGAAAGGACAATCTCTTCTTTTTTGAAGATATTTCTTCTCTTTTTTACTTGAACGTAGATCAAATCACCAACTTCTAAAAAATCTTTCTTACTTGAGAAATCATTAAAATGGTACATTTGAGCCATTGACAGTCCAAGTTCTTTTGCTAACGAATAAAATGTATCTCCTTTTTTTGCTACAATGTAATCAACACCTTTTGGGTGCGACAAAACAAGTCGTGCCTTTTTAACAGCGGTGCTTTTTGTGGTTTCAATTGTCACAACTTGTTGTTGCGGTTTTATCGAAACGGCATTCATTCTATCTAACTCCATCAAGTTTAAATCTTCAATAATTTTAATGAGCAACTGAGGATACTTCGGATTGGTTGCATATCCTGCCTTCTTTAAACCTTTAGCCCAAGACTTATAATCATCCGTTTTATAATTAAACAAAAAAGCATAACGCTTATATCTTGTCAAAAAATCACTGTGATCGTTGAAAGATTGTTGTGCGTTCTTATATACTCGAAAGCAATCATCTTTCTTATCATCATCTTTGTACATCTTCTTACCTTTCCAACTATGGCATTTAATACCGAAATGGTTGTTCCCTTTTCTTGCCAATTCAGAATTTCCACTAGCGCTTTCTAAGATTGCTTGTGCCATTGTGATGCTTGCTGGAATTTGATGTTGTCTCATTTGTTCAACGGCTACTCCTCTCCATTGATCAACGTATTCTTGCTTCGATATCTTCTTAACACTTGCTATAGCAAATAAAGAAGAGGAAGCAAAAATAACCGACGCTGTGATAAATAATTTCATTGTTGTTGTTGTTGTTGTTGTTCATTTATTACGCACATTCTCTTGATTGGTTACAGAAATTGTTGATAACCTGACATTTCTATGTTAACAACCTCATAACTAACTAGAAATAAGACATTTTATCACTCACTACTGCTAGGTTTTGACAAAGCTTCCTATTTCAACAATTTTATTCTAAACGGTTTAAAAATTGACTTTCAAATGATAATTAAAAACAAGAATATGAATCAAGAAAAATCAACAATCAACAATCAAGACTCAAGAAATTCTGCAGAAAGCACATCAAATTGCTAATGAGAGTGGAAATCAAAGCATTGAGACTGGACACGTGTTAAAAGCAATCTTGACAACAGATAAAGATGTAACTCCTTTACTTTTAAAAGAATTGGAGAGAATGTGAAGTCAAATAACTAGGATGCACATTATAAATCACTGTAGAAATATGCGAACAATTTAAGCTGAAGTGTTTTGATATGTACACTTAAGTAATCCATAATCTTAACAAGCAACAAAGTCAACAATTCATAATACTAACAAGAGTCAGTTTCCCAATCTTAACAGGAATCTACTTTACAAATTATCCATCAAGTATTTATACAACTCAACCATTGATTGTATATCGGATTTATACACTTTTTCATCTGGAGAATGAACATTATCCTCTGCGGCACCAATAAAACACCAATCTATTGGCAAATAGGACTTCTGCAATACACCGCCGTCACTCCCTCCTGCTGATTCAACTTCTAGTTGATAATCAACACCCGATTCTTTTGCTAATCCTATAATTTTATCTAAGTATGACTTCCTTGGCAAAACACTATCTCTCATTGATATAGCAACTCCTCCTCCATGTCTAACGCCTGAAGTAACCCAAGTTATATCAGAAATTAATGCTTGATAAACGTCAAATTCTTCTAATAAGAATTTAGCACAATTCGCTACAGCGTTCCCCCCATGTTCTTCGTAAGTACCAAAAACAATTGCTCCATTCTCTATTGACTCTGCAACTTGTAATACATTCCAAACACCCAATCGATTATCCATATAGGGAGATTGGATATATTCAGTTGTTTCTCTAAAATTTGGTTTAAAAGTCAAAATTGTTCCCCGTTCTATTTCTCTCCCAAAAACATATTGATAAGACGCATGTCCATTTTCATCATCGATGACCATCAACTCTGTTTCTATTTCACCTTGAGAATCAGAACCTACTAATTGCATTCCATCAATGGTTCTAGGTCCACCAATTTTGATTAGTTCTTTATCGTAACCAACAGAAAAACCGATGCTATCCATGTGTGCATAAATTGCGGTTGTCGGATTGCCGAAAACAAGTACTATACAGTCCTGGAATCTTCTTCCTTCAAAAACTTGAGGCTGAACTTTCCAGTTAGATTGATTCTTTTGAACATAGTCCAACAAGAAGTTTTTCATTCTAGCTTCATCACT
>JAJRQP010000217.1 GCA_024280195.1 Bacteroidota bacterium
AAGCCAACATTCCTTTTAAAAAAGGTACATCTAAGTTCAAATTCTTATGATCTAGAGGTTCAATTACTTCTTCTTTTATAATTCTACTCAAATCTTTTAAGTTCATCACAAAACCGGTGTCAGGATTAGGAATCCCCTTAACTGTTACATAGATGGTAAAGTTATGTCCATGCCAATTATGGTTACTGCACTTCCCAAAAACCTCCCAATTTTTCTCCTCTGACCAGTCTTCACGATACAATTTATGTGCCGCATTGAATGATTCTCTTCTTGTAATATATACTGTTTTCACTTTCTTAAATTAGACTGCAAATATAATCAATAATCGTCTTGAATGGTTTTCTTCTAAAATCAGTAATGCCAGCAATCCTCAGTGCAGAATATTAATTGTTATTTTTCTAATTAAGAATGATTCAAAATAAGAGGATTTTGTATCTTTGTAACCTATGGTAGAAGAAAAAATTAAGGTCCCATTTGATGTTGAACAAATTAGAAGGCAATTTCCAACGTTGTCTCAACAGGTTTATGGAAAAGATTTAATTTATTTAGACAACGGTGCAACCTCTCAGAAACCGCAAGTTGTCATTGATGCGATAGCAAAATATTATTCTGAAGACAATTCAAATATTCATCGTGGTGTGCATCATCTGAGTCAAGTTGCAACAGAACAATATGAAAATGCGCGTTCTACTATTCAAAGATATATAAACGCACCTCTTTTAGAAGAAGTTCTTTTCACAGCGGGAACTACAGCAGGAATCAATATGATTGCTTTTTCTTTTGGAGAAACATTGAAAGAAGGGGATGAGATTATCATTTCGGCAATGGAGCATCATTCAAATATTGTTCCTTGGCAAATGTTGTGCGAGAGAAAAAAATGTATTCTAAAGATTATTCCGATCAATCAGAAAGGAGAATTAAAAATGGATGTTTTTGAATCTTTCTTAAGTGAGAAAACAAAATTGGTTTCTGTCACGCACATTTCAAATACACTTGGAACAATTAATCCGATAAAGGAAATTATCGATCAATCACATCAAGTTGGAGCAAAGGTTATCATTGATGGCGCACAAAGTATCCAACACATGAAAATTGATGTGCAAGAACTGGATTGTGACTTCTTTATTTTTTCTGGACATAAAGTTTTTGGACCAACAGGTGTTGGAATTGTCTATGGAAAGAAAGAAATATTAGATACACTTCCTCCATACCAAGGGGGTGGAGACATGATAGCAAAAGTGACTTTTGAGAAAACAACCTATAATGTTCTTCCGCATAAATTTGAAGCAGGCACACCTAATATTTCTGGTGGTATTTGCCTAGGAACAGCATTTGAATTCCTTGCAGAACAGGATTTAAATGCCATTGCTAAACATGAACATCATTTAGCGAAGTTTGCAGAAGAAGAAATTTTAAAAATTGAAGGCGCTCGTATAATTGGTACGGCACAGAATAAAACGAGTGTTGTTTCATTTGTAATTGATGGTTTGCATCCGTTTGACATTGGAACTTTACTTGACAAACAAGGAATTGCTGTTAGAACTGGACACCATTGCACACAACCGTTAATGGATTTCTTTGAGATTCCGGGAACAATTAGAGCTTCTTTTGCTTTTTACAATACAATGGAAGAAGTGGAGATATTTATAAAGGCATTGAAGAGAAGTGTAGGGATGTTGAGATAGGAAGTGGACGCTTTTAGAGTGAGGAGTGGAAAGTTGAGAGGTGAGAGATGAAAGATGAAAGATGAAAGGTGAAAGGTGAAAGATGAAAATTAAATAGAAACATTGCTCGGATCTCTGTGACTTCTCTGTGAAATGAAAAATGGATATTGGAGAATTGAAAAGTGAAGTTGGTACGTGCTGGAATTATGAATAGAAACATTGGCGCATTAAAACATTGAAATGACATTAGAAGAGAAACAAATAGAAATAGTAGAAGAGTTTGAAGTCTACGATGACTGGATGGACAAATATGAGTACATTATCGAGCTGGGAAAAGAGTTGCCTATTATTTCTGAAGAAAATAAAACAGAAGACAAACTAATTGAAGGATGTCAATCAAGAGTATGGTTACATTCTGAAGTGAAGGACGGAAAAATGCAATTCTCAGCCGATTCTGATGCTATTATTACAAAAGGAATCATTGGCTTGTTGATTCGTGTGATGAATAATGAATCTCCCGAAACTATCGCAACTGCAAATTTGCATTTCATTGCAGACATTGGATTGCAAGAGCACCTTTCTCCAACGAGAGCAAATGGATTAGCAAGTATGGTTCAACGATTAAAAATGAGCGCACTAAAAGCAATTTGAGTTATGACAATGAATGAATTAGAAAACGAAGTAGTAAATGTTCTTAAAACAATTTACGATCCTGAAATTCCTGTAGATGTATTTGAGTTGGGGTTAATTTACGAAGTAAAAATTGACAAGGAAGCAAATGTTGAAATTGAAATGACATTAACTTCTCCAAATTGCCCTGTTGCAGAATCAATGCCTAAAGAAATTGAGGACAAAGTTGCTGCTCATCCGGAGATAAAGTCTGCGAAAGTTAATATTGTATTTGATCCACCGTGGGACAAAGACATGATGAGCGAAGAAGCACAATTAGAATTAGGTTTTTTATAAAAATCTTGTCCTAAAATTTATAGAAACGTATCGATATATTCCTTATCTTCGATTTGGAATTCTTAAACAAAATTATGAGAAGAGTTGTAGTAACTGGAATGGGTGCGTTGACACCGATTGGTAATAATCTTACAGATTATTGGACAAACATAAAGAATGGAGTCAGTGGGGCTGCAACGATCACAAAGTTTGATACAGATAAGTTCCGTGCAAAATTTGCTTGCGAATTAAAAAACTACAATCCAAAGGATCATTTTCATGTGAAAGAAATTCGCAAATATGACCTGTTTTCGCAATATGCACTTATCGCAGTTGAAGAAGCATTGAAAAATGGCAACATTGATTTAGAACCTCTGAATAAAAATAGAATTGGCGTTATTTGGGGCTCTGGAAATGGAGGAATTCAAACCTTTCAAGATCAAATGAAAGAATATTGCGATGGAGATGGAACACCGCGTTTCACACCATTTTTTATTCCTCGAATATTAGTTGATATTGCATC
>JAJRQP010000218.1 GCA_024280195.1 Bacteroidota bacterium
AGATATGAGCAAAGAATTAATTGTGACAGTACTAGTACTCTACTTTTTAGTACTGATAGCTATTTCATATTTCACTTCTAGAAAAGCAGATAATTCCTCTTTCTTTTTAGGAGAAAGAAAATCTCCTTGGTACATTGTTTCATTTGGAATGATCGGTGCATCTTTGAGTGGTGTTACATTTATCTCAATACCTGGCTGGGTTGGCAATGAAAGTAATCAATTTAGCTACATGCAAGCAGTGCTAGGTTATCTAGTCGGTTATTTTATTGTTGCGTATGTATTGTTGCCTATCTATTATCGCCTCAATTTAACTTCTATCTACGAATATCTAAAACAACGTTTTGGTTTTTGGTCTTATAAAACGGGAGCATCTTTTTTCTTGCTCTCAAGGATAATTGGTGCATCTGTTCGTTTATTGCTGGTTGCAAATGTTTTACAAGATATCCTCTTTGATGATTGGGGAATACGCTTTGAATTTACAGTAGTTATATCTGTAATTTTAATTTGGCTTTATACCAACCGTGGCGGAATAAAAACAATCGTTTGGACAGATACTTTGCAAACAGCTTTCATGCTTGGATCTGTTTTGTTAACAGTTTGGTTTATCAGTGATGCGCTAAATTTATCGGAATCAACAGGTGTGGTGTCAACTATTGCAGATAGTTCTTATTCTAAAATATTTTTCTTTGATGATATTAACGATAGCAATCACTTTCTAAAGCACTTTTTGGGCGGTATTTTTATCACTATCGGAATGACAGGACTCGATCAAGATATGATGCAAAAGAATTTAAGTTGCAAGAATATAAAGGATGCACAGAAGAATATGATTTCTATGGCATTTGTTTTAGTGATTGTGAATCTAGTTTTTTTAGGTTTGGGTGCCTTACTTTATATTTATGCAGCAAAAAACGGAATTGAATTTGAAAAATCTGATTTGTTATTTTCTTCTGTTGCGATGAGTGATGCAGCAGGTCCTGTTATTGGTGTGCTATTCTTACTAGGTTTAATTGCCGCAGCATATTCCAGTGCAGATTCTGCGTTAACCTCCTTGACAACCTCATTCTCCATTGATTTTCTGGGAGTAAAAGAAGAAGGCTATGATGAGAATAAGAAAGAGTCTACTCGAAAGGTTGTTCACGTTGCAATGTCTGTTGTGATTATTCTGACCGTTATTCTTTTAAAGAACACAACAGATGGTTCAGCAATCGGGTTGCTAATGAAGTTCGCAGGATTTACGTACGGTCCACTCATCGGTATGTTCTTTTTTGGAATTCTTTCTAAACGTTCAATTAAAGATCAATTCATTCCAATAATGAGTATAGTGTCTATCTTAACAACTGTCATTTTGTGGTATTTGTCTGCAGGTGCTCCAGGAGGTTATGAAGAGAATGGAGTCGCAATGGGAGTTTTTGGAGCGTATAAGTTCGGCTTTGAAATCATCCTCGTCAACGCGCTAATTACATTCTTCGGACTGATGGTTTTATCAAAGAAGGAATCAGAATTACTAACTCAAAGTGATAAAATCTAGCTTAATGCGAAGAATTGTGTCGTTTTTTTGTGAATAATTCATAATTCATAATTCATAATTATCAATTCTTCATAACTTAGTCCTATGAAAATTCAGCTCCACGATAATAAAAAGCATCTTGATTTTGCTCCATTGACCTTAACTCGCCCTGTCGGGAATTTGCGAATGGGAATTTTAACCAATGATGAAAGGTGGAAGTTGCTCGTTCCAAACGCAGAAATTTATTTCGAAACAGAAGATTATCTTTCTGAAAAATTTCAACAGTCAAGCCAGGCAATCGTTGTAAATGCATGCGTAATTCCAAATAAAGAAATTGCAAACGAAATAATTAAGCTGAAAGGAAACGAGGAATTGATTATTGATGGTGTGTGGTTGGCTCGTTCTGGAACAGGAGAAATTCTGAAAGAATATTCAGGGAAATTACCTACAGTTATCAATCATCGATGGGAACTGTTTCAGAAGAATGCCGAAGTTTTAGAGCAAGATTTTCAACTGGTGACCAAAGGGAGAATGTCTGTTCAATTATCTTCTACCAATACAATTATTGGAGATGCAACAAAAATTTTCTTAGAAGAAGGAGCAAGAGTTGAAGCGTCCATTTTAAACACAAACGACGGACCTATTTATATTGGTAAGAATGCTGAGATAATGGAAGGTTCTATAATTAGAGGAGGTTTGGCAATGCTTAAAAACAGTGTCTTAAAGCTTGGAGCAAAGGTTTATGGAGCAACAACAATTGGTCCTCATTGTAAAGTCGGAGGAGAGGTAAATAACGTTATTTTCTATGCTTATTCTAATAAAGGTCATGATGGTTTTGTTGGTAATTCTCTGATTGGAGAATGGTGCAACCTTGGAGCAGACACAAATACTTCTAATCTAAAGAATAATTACGGTTTAGTAAAAACCTATTCTTTCAAATCCAAAAATATTGAACAAACTGAAGTTCAATTTATGGGATTAGTGATGGGGGATCATTCTAAATGTGGTATCAACACAATGTTTAACACAGCTACTGTTGTTGGGGTGTCGAGCAATGTCTTCGGTGCAGAATTTCCACCAAAATACATTCCTTCATTCTCTTGGGGTATCCACGGAGATGCCTACGATTTTTCAAAAGCAATTGAGAGTTCTAATAATATGATGGTCAGACGTGGACTTGAGCTGTCAAAAGAAGAGATTGCAATTTTACAGTATATTTCCAAAGAATAAGTGAGTAAGTGGCTGAAAATGTAAGAGTTAAAAAATTAGGCTATTGCTATAATTTCATCAGTAACCTATCGAGAAGTGAAGCGATCAAGAAGTCGAAAAGTCAAAAAGCGTAGCGGTCGTATCTAATCCCCATCTTCCTGCCATCAATCACGACAAAATAGCAGTCGTATTCTAATGGCACATCCTTTGAACAATACCTTGAAACAAGATTGTCCTCTCTTTTTGAATATATAAGGAAGAATAACTGACAGTTTGACGGTTTAAAATGTAGAACGGAAATAAAGTAATGTTCGAGTAAAATAAAGAACAAGAGTGGTAAGTGTCAACTTCCTTTTTAACTTCTAAACTCCTGACATCCTTACCTACTTCTTTCTACCATACAAAAATAAGATATGAGTAAATTTTTTGAAAATAAAATGATAGACTTTTCCAAATTGGAAGCAGATGCGGAATTTATTCCATTAATCACTGCGGAAGAAGAAGAAAACATGAACAAAGCGGAATACCCTGACGAATTAGCAATTCTCCCTTTGAGAAATAATGTGCTATTCCCAGGTGTTGTTATTCCAATTACAGTTGGAAGGGATAAATCCATTAAGTTAATTCAAGATGCAAACAAAGGTTCTAAGATTATAGGGGTTGTTTCGCAACAAAATCAAGAGGTTGAATCTCCTGAATTTGTTGACTTGCATAATATAGGAACGGTTGCGCAGATTATACGTCTACTAAAGATGCCTGACGGAAGCTCTACGGTTATTATTCAAGGAAAAAGACGTTTTGAAATAACGCAGCCTATTCAAACAGAACCTTACATGAAGTCTAAGGTCAAGATGCTTAATGAATCTAAAGTGGATGAATCTGATGAAGAATTGAAAATAATGTTCAAATCGATTAAAGATTTGGCATTGCAAATTATTCAAGAAAGTCCAAATATTCCTTCAGAAGCATCTTTTGCTATTGGGAATATTGACAGCCCAACGTTCTTGGTAAATTTCATTTCTTCTAACATGAATGCAGATGTTGCTAAAAAGCAAGAAATGCTAAACGAGTTAGATATCAAAAAGCGTGTGACTTTAGTTTTAGAACATCTCAATCTAGAAATTCAAATGCTCGAAATGACCAATGAGATTCAATCAAAGGTTAGAAAAGACATAGATCAACAGCAGCGAGAATATTTCTTACACCAACAAATGAGAACCATTCAAGATGAATTGGGTGGAAATCCTCAAGAGCAAGATGTTACAGATATGCGCGCTCGTGGTGATAAGAAAAAATGGAATGATATAGTCAAGAAATTATTCAACAAAGAACTGGATAAACTGGGAAGAATGAATCCACAAGGAGCAGAATATACTGTTCAGATGAATTACCTTGATTTAATGTTGGAATTACCTTGGGATGAGTTCTCTAAAGATAATCTTGACTTAAATAGAGCAAAGAAAATTCTGGAAAGAGATCATTATGGATTAGAAAAGGTAAAAGAAAGAATTTTAGAATACTTGGCGGTTCTTAAATTAAAAGGGAATATGAAGTCTCCGATTTTATGTTTCTACGGACCTCCTGGAGTTGGGAAAACATCTTTAGGGAAATCTATTGCTGAAGCACTAGGTAGAAAGTATATTAGAATGTCTTTAGGGGGATTGCATGATGAATCTGAAATTCGAGGACATCGTAAAACATACATTGGAGCTATGCCTGGTCGAATTATTCAAAATATAAAAAAAGCAGGAATTAGTAACCCTGTGTTTGTATTGGATGAGGTTGATAAGTTAGGACGGAGCAATCACGGAGATCCTTCTTCGGCATTGCTAGAGGTTCTGGATCCAGAACAAAACAGTGAATTCTACGATAATTATATTGAGACCGAATATGATCTTTCTCGTGTCATGTTTATTGCTACGGCAAACAATCTTTCTACTATTCAAGGTCCATTAAGAGATAGAATGGAATTGATAGAAGTGAATGGCTATACGGTTGAAGAAAAGGTTGAAATAGCCAAACAACATTTGTTGCCAAAACAAATTAAAGAACACGGTATTAAAAAGAAGAATATTTCGATTAGTGATAAAGTATTAGAGAAATTAGTCGAAGAATACACCAGTGAATCTGGAGTTCGTGGCTTAGATAAAATGGTTGCAAAGGTTGTTCGTAATAGAGCGCGTCAAATTGCAATGGAGCAAACTTTTGAAGTTGTTGTTTCTAAAGAAGATTTATTCACGATTCTTGGAGCAGGAAGAGGCAAGACAAAATACGATAACAATGATGTTGCGGGTGTTGTAACTGGACTTGCGTGGACGAGTGTTGGTGGAGATATATTATTTATTGAATCATCTATCACAAAAGGGAAAGGTAAGCTTACGTTGACCGGAAACTTGGGGGATGTTATGAAAGAGTCTGCTGTGATAGCATTAGAATACTTGAAAGC
>JAJRQP010000219.1 GCA_024280195.1 Bacteroidota bacterium
TATGCAAATTAATTCTTTTAATCTCTTGATTTTCTCAATTATTATTGGGAACTTAAAGGTGTGAACGTATCACGTTACAAATCGAGATTTGCACGCTGCTAAGCGCACAACTTTAAATCTAAATCTAGGATTAAACAAATGAAATCAGGGGAGTGATGCAATAAATTGAAGAGCTTTCGGCAAGGATTGGTCAATTAAGCATAACAATCAGATATATACACCGGTACACATATCCAACATACAGTTTTACCTATAAATTTAACATTTCTACTGGATTTTAACCTTTTGATGTGACCCCTTTCTCATCCTCAAATCTCCTTCTCCATTAACCAATGCTGTATTTCTCCAAACAGTAAATAACTTTCCTCAACAACTTCATACTCTAAACTTTGATAAAAAGCAACCGCATTTTCTCGTGCATGCAGAATGATTTTTGATACATCATCATTCTTTGCATCCATCTCAATGCTTTCCATAATCCTCCTGCCAAAACCTCTGCGTTCTGCATCTTGAGCAACGCAGAAATAACGGACTTGTGAGGTTGTCGCATCAATTTGATCTAATCGACCTGCTCCTTTTATTGTTCCATTCTCAAATAAAGCAAATTGCTTGGCAATCTTATCGTTTTCGTCTTGTTCGCTACCTAAAGGTTGCCCCCAAGGTTCTCGTAAGGTGATGTAGCGCAAATGGAAATAGGTTTCCCATTCTTTGTTGGATTTTGGAGCTCGAACTTCAATCATGCGTTTTAAAAATGGCTGATTTTATTCGTTGAGTAGCTGTCCCTTCTATGTCTTCTTTGAGAATTAATACCTGGGCTTTTTCTTCTGCAAAAACTTCTTGCAAATCCTTCACTTTCCCTGCTGGGACGTTGAGCATTTCAAGTTCTTCTAATATTGCAGAACAGTCAAGGGATTTGATTTTTTCTCGTAATAATTCTGCTAACTCAATACGATTAACAACACGCATTTGATTCTCATTGAATCGACGATTAGTCACTAATTCATTGAGGTGTAGAGCCGAGCAAAGTTTTTTAAAGTGGGTGTTGGAGCCAATTGCAAAGGTGATAGTGGCGCCGTCTTTTGTCGTAAATAATTCTCCATAAGGAGCAATGTTTGGATGCAAAGAACCAATGCGCTGTGGTATGTGATCTGCCATTAAATAATTCGCTGCTTGGTTCACCAAACTACTCACTGCTGCATCGTATAAAGAGACACTTACGCTTCTTCCTTTACCTGATTTTTCTCGCTGATATAAGGATAATAAAATGGCTTCTTTCAAATGATGCGCTACTAAAACATCAATCAAGGCAACAGGCATTTTGACAGGTCCACTTTCTGGCGTTCCATTCATAGACATAAAACCTGACTCTGCTTGGAGAATTAAATCGTAAGCAACACGATCACTTTCTTCTCCATAACCATTAATTTTTCCGTGAATTAAACGAGGATTAATAGCGAGTAAATGTTTATCCTCTATTTTTAATTTAATGTCATCTCCTTTCTTGAAATTGGTAATGAGAATATCCGCTTGTGAAACCAAATCCATAAAAACTTTATGATCTGATTCAATCTTTAAATCTAATTGCAGATACTCTTTTCCATAATTGATACTAGAGAAATAGGCAGAAACAGAACTGTCTTTGTTTTCTTTTGGCAACTTCCAACTTCTAGTAACATCTGGATGTTGAGGATGCTCAATTTTAATCACACGAGCTCCTAATTCTGCGAAATAAGTTCCGACAGAAGGTCCTGCTAAGACAGAACTAGCATCGATGACCAATAAATCAGTAAGCATTTAGTTCGCCAATTCCCAGGTTACGTATCCTTTTACTAAGGCTTCATCCGTAGCTTCTAATTTTGCTTTTTTAGCCATTGCAGGTAAAATGTTATTCCAAGCTTCGGCGCTGTAGTTATCAATCACTTTTAGTTTATGACAACGGTGGCATTTCTTTTCGTAAATAGCTTTTCCCTGTGTTAATTCTGCGGTAGGCAACGCTGCTTCTACTTCTGCAACCGTTCCAGCTGTTTTGTCAGAACAAGATGTTGCTAATAATAAGATAGAGAATGCGATAATTCCTTTTTTCATAGTTGTGTTTCTTAGCTTCGAAAATACGAAAAAAAATAGGAGGAAGAGATGAAGCCTTCAAAATACTACAGATTTACGGACATTTACAATGGTATCCGTGCATCCGTGGCAAAAAAGGACATAGAATTAAAAACATCGCTTATTTTTGTCACAAATCAATCAATATGCAACAACACGAATTTGTTAAAAGTAATACGGGGTTATCCGAAAAATCAATTGCCAATGTTATTCGATTATTGAAGGAAGGAGGGACCGTTCCTTTTATTTCTCGTTATAGAAAAGAAATGACAGGAGGCTTGGATGAGCTTGATATAGCTAAGGTTCGAGATGTTGCAAAGAAATTTGACGAGTTGATTGCTCGCCAGAAAAGTATACTTTCTACCATTGAAGAACAAGGGAAGTTGTCTCCAGAACTTCAATCAAAAATTAAAAATTGTTTTGATGCAATTCTTTTAGAAGATATATACTTACCCTACAAACAAAAACGATTAACGCGAGGAGAGAAAGCACGAAAATTAGGTTTAGAGCCGTTGGCTAAAATGATAATGTCGCAACGAGGAGGAGATCCTTTTGTCATGGCAGGGAGGTTTGTGAAAGGAGATGTTTACGATGAAGAAACAGCCATTGAAGGAGCAAAAGATATCATCGCAGAATGGATCAATGAGAATGCTTCTTTACGTGCAAGGTTGCGTCAGAATTTTGAACGAAGAGCTGTTTTGAAATCTAAATTGATTAAAGGCAAAGAACAAGAAGCAGAAAAATACAAAGACTATTTCGATCATTCAGAAAGTTTAAATCGTTGCGCATCGCATCGGTTTTTAGCCTTGTATCGTGCCAATAGAGAAGGGTTTCTTTCACTGAAAGCTCGACCTGATGAAGAACCTATTTTGCAAACAATCGA
>JAJRQP010000220.1 GCA_024280195.1 Bacteroidota bacterium
AAGATAGATTTGAGAATTGGTGGGAAGAAGTAGGGATAAATTTTAACTAATATCTGCAATTATGAATGATTTTAAAATTAAAGTTCCTATCTGGTTTTGGGTTGTGACTATTATACTTGTTCTTTGGAATTTAATGGGAGTGCTATCCTTTTTTATGCACACCTTTATGCCTGAGGATGCTTTAGCAGTAATGTCTGAACAAGAAAGAAAACTCTATACTTCATACCCAATTTGGGGAGCTCTTCTGTTTGCAATAGCAGTTTTCTGTGGATTAATTGGGTCTTTTGGTTTAGTATTGAAGAAGAGATGGTCTAAACTCGTTTTTATTATTTCATTATGTGCTATGGTTCCGCAAATGATCCACAATGTGTTTTTTACAGAAAGTATTGAAGTTTATGGTATTCAACAAGCAGTTACAATGCCATCAATTGTCATAGCAATTGGTCTTTTTGTTGTTTGGTTTTCTAGCCTTGGAATTAAGAAAAACTGGTTGAAATAATATGCACCCAAAAGTAAAAACATACCTCGCAAAGAATCTCAAATGGTCAGCCGACTTGAAACGCCTTCGGTCTTTGTGCCTCGCAGCAGGAATGGAAGAAACCTTTAAATGGAGCTTTCCTGTTTATACCATTGATGGCAAAAACGTCATCAGTATTGGTGCATTCAAGAACCATTACGGAATGTGGTTTTTTAACGGTGTTTTTCTTAAGGATAAACATAAACTCTTAGTCAATGCGCAAGAATCTACTAAAGCAATGCGACAAATTCGTTTTGAAATAGACACTGTAATTGAAGATGAAATTCTCACTGAATACATTCTAGAAGCAATTGCTAATCAAAGGCAAGGATTAATAGTAAAGCCTGCAAAACCCGGTGAATTTACAATGTCTGAAGTTTTTCAAACGGAACTGGACAAAAACATGGAATTAAGAAAAGCTTTTGAAAGGTTGACTCCTGGTCGTAGGAAAGAGTATTCCAATCATATTTCTAGTGCAAAACAAGCAAAAACAAAGCTTTCTCGCTTGGAAAAAATCAAACCAATGATTCTTGCTGGAATTGGATTAAATGACAAATACAAAAGTTGCTAACCTACCAAGTAGGACAGCTATCACACCCATTTTTAGGGCGGATGTATAATAAGAAACCAACTACCGTTTCCCATGCTGCATAGCCGTACGCATGCCTTGTAAAAGCACTTGGGTCGTTAGGTCTGTTTCTTACTTTTGTTTGATGGTGGAAACCTCCACTTAATTTAGACTCGATAAAAACGTGTCTGAAAAATTCAAATCGTGCTCCTAAATGCGCAGACAAACCGTATCCTGACATTGAAATTGTTCTCACATCTTTCTGTTGACCAAAAGTAAAATCATTGAAAGAAAGTAATCCTCCTGCAGCAACTCCAACATTTGTTGAGATTGCAAACCAATCATTCTGACCAAAAGCCAACCATTTATCAGTTCTGGTTAACTCAAATCGCAAGTAATTAAGCCCATCAGAATTTTCATAATGAAACAATTTTCTATCTGTCACAACAGGTTCTCCGTTAAAAGTGCCCACCCAATTTGTATCTACTCCTGGATCAATTTCCCCGCTTAGAAGAACATTGTTGTTGTGCTTAAAAATATACTTCATGTGATCGTAACCAAAAGAAATGGCCCAATGATCTTTAAAATAATATCCTACTCTTGCATTAAACTGCGGAATCGTAATTTTATTAATGTTAAAATAGACAGAAGCATCGAACTTCTCTGGATTGTCATATGCAACCGCGTTCGCTAATGTAAAATCATAGCCTGGTCCTACAAAACGCATGTTACTTTTTGTATAACCACTACGGTTGTAACCCCAATAGCCAAAAAGTGTCCCTTGTGCATCAGACTCTTTTTTCTTCATTCTTTTTTGCCCTTCAGAAACAAAAGGCAATACTATCAATAATAAAACGACTAGTTTATTCATTCTATTTCATTTTTAAGAAAGAGACTTCTTTCTCCGTCAAAATTCGGTACATTCCTCTTGGCAAATCTTTCTTGTTTAAGCCAGAGAATGTTACACGATCCAACTTCACAACAACATATCCCATTGCTTCAAAAGAACGACGTACAATTCTATTTTTTCCGGAATGTAATTCTACTCCAATTTCTTTTGAGTTTTCGTTATTTACGTACTCTGCTTTATCAAACTTAGTGGTTCCATCCTCTAATTTCATTCCATCCATCAATTTTTGCAAATCTTCTTTTGCAACACGTTTATTCAAGGTTACATGATAAATCTTACTTGCCTTGTGACGAGGATGCGTCAATTTTTTTGCCATATCGCCGTCATTGGTAAAGAGCAAAAGACCTGTTGTTTCTTTGTCTAATCTACCCACTGGATAAATGCGTTCCTTGCACGCTTTTTTTACCAAACTCATAACCGTTTTTCTTCCTTGTGGATCCTCCATTGTCGTAATGAATCCTTTTGGCTTATTTAACAGAACGTATCTTTTCTGTTGAGCTTTAATAGATCCCCCGTCGTATTTAACAACATCTGTTGGAGAAACTTTGAACCCCATTTCTGTAACGATTTTACCGTTAACTGTTACAACGCCCGTACTTATTAAAACATCTGCATCTCTTCTAGAGCAAACACCTGCATTAGATAAGTATTTATTTAAACGTACATCATCACTGAAAGTAGGAAGAGGATCTCCTTTCTTCAATCTATCTTTATAATCGATGTATTTGGCTTTGTCTTTTGCTTTAACCGTTTTTTTATCGACGGAATTACCGTTTCTAGTCTTTCGGTTATCAGCACTTCCTTTCGCTTTGTCTTTCGCGCTAAAGGTTCTTTTTCTTGAATCGCCTCCGCGAGTTCCTTTGTTTCTTGTGTTCATCTCGAGCATAATTTTGCACAAAGATAGCTCAGATAATGAAGAATAAATAATGAAAGACGATAAATTCTATTGAGACTCAATGAAATATCTCTTTTCTATGGATAAAATGCATCTTCAATATGCTCTAATCGCATGCCGTATTGGTTTAATACAATAGAAACAACATCTAACCGAATATCTAAACTAATTCCATTCTCTTCGATGTATTTATTGGCAACCTTGATAATTTGTCGTTGCTTACTTCTTGTCACTGCTTCATAAGGTTCTCCAATAATAGCTGTATGTCTCGTTTTTACTTCAACAATAATGAGTTGGTTTTTATACTCACAGACAATGTCAATTTCTGCTTTTTTAAAACGGTAATTTCTATTCGAAACAGAATATCCTTTTGTTATTAGGTGATTTACGGCAATTTCTTCTCCTTTCTGTCCGAGTTCAATGTGGTTCATAGTGATTGTTTCTTATTTAAGTTAAGAAAAAACAGTACTTATAGCAAGAAATGAACGGATAATATAAGCAGGTGTACTTGTTGATATGCGTTTACTCTTTTTTCTTTTTATTGCCCAACTATCATTCTCACAGAACAACATACTCGTTCTTGGAAACTATTCACATATCTGTTTTTTAGACGATTCCAGTTATTTGGCTGTCCAAAAATTGCCAGAAGAACTATTTTCTTTTCGTTCTATTCTTATTTTCTCTACATCAACTTCTATTCTCTCCAAAAAAGATGCGCTGAGAATTAAAGCCTATGTAGAAGTTGGAGGAAGTTTGTACCTCGGCGCAGAAAATTGGCCTTTGCAAGCAGAATCAATTCAATTGAGCAATTTATTATACAATAAGGAACTTTATGGAGAATACAATGAGTCAATAGCTAGAGTTGCATCAAAAAACGCTAACCTTAGAATGTCTGAAACACAAGAGATATCGGCTGGAGTTTCTACGGTTGCTTTTCCGCTGGACCATCGATTGAAAGTTGAAGCTTGGGTAAATGATCAACCTTTAATTCTTTCAGGAGAATATGGACAAGGAAAAATTGTGATTGATGGTGGATATTCTAGATTTTATTGTGAAAATATAGAAGCGCTCTCAACAACCCTTTTTTCAAAAATTAATCATTACTTAAACTTTAAAAAATAAAAGTAAACCCTGTTTTCAATGAGAGTAAATTCGTTAAGTTGTCTTCAAAAGCAGCGGTGGTAATATTACTTCCAAAATGAGGTTCCCAATAATAAGTACTCGTTCCTGAAAAGGTATTAAGTTTGGGGATAATAAACCCTGTGTGAAATCTTACTCCTAGATTAAAGAAAATAGAATTCGTAATTGGCATTTTGTAGGATAATTCATAAAACAAGTTAATCGCAATTAAGTCTCCACCAACAGTAGGATAAGGATTAGCCATAACCGAATCTTTAGAAAAACGATAATTTTCTCCGTCCATAAATGAATAAATCTTGGGGCCAATTCCTACTTGAGAAGAAAACCCTGCTCCTGCAATCCCTCTTGAATTGTAAAATTCAGCGGTTAACATGTAAGACATTGTTCTAAAAACAGGGTCTGAGATTGGCATTGAAAAAAATGAGTTGTTTGAGTCAAAACCAGCAGGTTTTTCCAAACCAATGGTTGTTTTGTGATAAGCGAACTCAACACCTAATGCCATTTTAGAATTAATAATTCTTTGATAAGAAGCTCGATAATCCACTCTAAACAATTTAAACTTATCAATCAATGTATTGTTGTCACTATAAGATAAGTGATGATATCTATAGTTGCTAACTCCTTCGTACAATACAGTTGATGTAGCACCCAAAACTGCAGGGGTTATTCTCATACTTGAGGTTGTAAAAACAGAAAATAGATTCTTCTTACCTAAATACCCAAAATCTTGTGCTAAAATTCCAGATGTTGAAATAGCTAGAATGAAAAATAAAATTGAAACTCTTTTCATTATTTTCTTATTGGTTTAGATCCTGTCAATTCTGACATTAATTTATAATGTATCGCATCAAGATTCCCTTCCTTAGGCTTCATATTAAAGTTGTAATCTATAAATTGATTCAACTCTCCTGTTTCTAAGTCTAGAATGGAAT
>JAJRQP010000221.1 GCA_024280195.1 Bacteroidota bacterium
TGGGTGGACCACAATTGTATTCTCAAGAATATGGACACCCTAAAATGAAATTGCGTCACTTGCCGCATGCAATTACTGTTGAAGCAAAAGATGAATGGTTGCATTGTATGCGGGAAGCAATTGATTCTATGAATTTTGAAGATGGATTAGGTGATGCTTTGTACAATTGCTTTCCTCAGGTTGCAAGCCATATGGTTAATCGGTAGTTACATACTAATCTCTAGTTTACCGGCACTTTTTACGCGTAAAAATAACTGATTTTCCATTGGATGAATGTAGTCTATGGAGATGTCATTTACTTTACCGGTCATGAAAACTCCTTTTGAAAGTTCAGAGTTCAAATTCTCATTAATACTTACTTTTAGAGAGTCTAGGTAAGGTTGTAAATCCATTGCAGAGGCATTACGTATCATCTTTGTTATCTTATCGTTAAACATCCATTTTGCAGATTTTAATAAGGCATCTTTGGTTTTTAAATCAAAAATCATATCAGGAAAAGCAATTTTTTGAGTCGCGGCATCAAACATTGGAGTTCCTGTGAAATAAAGTACACCTTTTTTATCTCCAGAAAATCTTACTTTTAAATGAATTGCATTATTAGATGCTCCATGAACTTCAACCTCTTCAAAGACGATAGTTTTACCCTTAATTTCCGTACTTGTACCTTGAATATTTTGTGTGATGATAGAACTCAACGAATCATATGTCGTGAAAACGTCCATTGTAATATCAAAGCCTTCTCTTTTTTTGTAGGTTGACAAATCGGGAAGAGATGGAGAATCATTGAGAGATTTAGTTGATAGAATAGTCGGCTTTGCTTCTATAATTGTTTTGAAATAAGCAGTATCTCCTTTAAATTGAATTTTGCTTATAGAAACAGATGTCGGATTAATATTTAAAAATCCATAGCCCTCTAGGTCGGTCGGTTCGGATAGAATGCTCCAAGTTTCTTCCATTTCTGGGCGTAAATCAACGGCAGAAATTTCTTCATCAATGTCTTTTTCTAAATCCTGCAAAGCGAGAGTCACTTCTTCTTTTAAGGTTGAAGTTGCATCGTAATTAAAGACTGAGACTAAGCACGGAGTTACCGTTTTAATTCTACGAAGCTTTGTCAAAGAACTTAATTTATAGTCTTTTGTGAGTCCAATTTTCGTTGCGTAGCCGACTTCGATTTTTCGTAAAGGTTCATTCACACCACATGAAGAATAAATTCGAGGAACGATACAAGTTCCTTTGGAGTCAAACAATCCAGTACAAGTAGGGCAATAGTTTAATTTTAAAGAATACCTTCCTTCTATATCAAAAAGTAAAGACGTTCCTTTTCCTTCAAATTTAATAGGTCCACGAAAAAACTTGTAAGAATAACTCACTCCTTCACAAACTTGTTCTTTTCCTTTAAATTTTGTCGGAATAGATTTGTCTGTTTCTTCAAAGTAAGGTTTTAGATTAATTTTAACAGGAATTTCTATAGAAGAGGTGGGTTGTGTTGGTACATTGACAGCCTTTGTTTGTATTACTGGAGAATCAGGAGAAATAGTAGAACACCCTACTAAAACAAGAATGCTTAAAAAAAGAATATTAAGTAAACGAAAACTCATTTTAAATAAATTATACCGGAAAAGTACAATTTTGTATTAGATAAATGGCGTATTTATTTTTCTAGTTCAATGAAATTAGATTTTTATTATTACTTTTAATGAAATTATTAACAAAACAAAACTAATTATTATGAAAAAAATTATCGGAGTTGCTGCATTTGCAGTATTAGGAATGGTTGCATTATCTTCTTGTAAGAAAGATTACACTTGTACTTGTACTTATTTAGGTACTACATCTTCTTACGTAATTAAAGATTCTAAAAAATCTACTGCAGAAACAGCATGTGCAGTTTATTCTACAGGAGGAGCGTCTTGTTCAATTTAATGTAAAAATATTTTTTTAAAGGAAGCTTCGGCTTCCTTTTTTTATTCCTAAAAATTAGAATTATGAAGATAATACATTTTAAACCCATTATTATTATATCTGTTATTGTTTTTGCGATATCCTCTTGTAAGAAAGATTATTCTTGTTCATGTACTACAACAACAGGAACAGTAACTGAAAATCATCCAGGATCTTCTGCAGAAGATGCGTGTGCAGATGCTACATCTGTACTAGAAGGGAAAGTTTGCACTGCTAATTAAATAGAATATGAATTCTTTTGAATCATTACTTTTAAATAGCGGGTTTTCTTGGACAAATAGTAAGGTTATACCTTATGCTAGTATGATTCTTATTGGAATCATATCAATTGTTCTTTTAAAACGGATTTTAAAGCTTAAAAGCAAGTGGATAAAATTTGCCCTTCAAACAGTGTTTTTTGTCTTACCCTTTGTTTTGTATTTTATGATTGCTCCAATATACGAAGGTGATTTTTCGAATAATTCAGTTCAAGTTATGAAATCAAATTCTATGGAAGAATTAACAGGTAAAAAACTTTATGTTCTTTCGATTCCAAATTGCCCATATTGCTATGAGGCTATTGGGCGCATGAAAGTGTTGAAGGAACGAGTTCCTAGTGCAAAAATAGAATATGTTGTTTGTAGTTCTGATTCTATAAATGCTGCATCATATTTAGAATGGTATTCTTCAGAAGCCGGAGAACTAATTAATGTCAGATTAGCAAATAATGTAGAAGAGATGGCAAAGTTGGCAGATCATGCTTTCCCAACGTTTGTTCTTGTAGATGGAAACAAGCCATTAAAAAAATGGAATAATGATTCTTTTGGAGTTGTTGCTATGGATGAGGTTGAAGAGCTATTGAAATAGAATTTTTTTCTTCGAAAAATTATTGTGAAATAAAAAAAAAGGTGGAAAATCAATTGATTTTCCACCTTTTTAGCATAAAGTAGATTCTAATTCATCTTCTCAATAATTGCATTCAATGTTGCACTAGGTCTCATTGCTTTGGCAACTAATTCATCCGTTGGGAAATAATATCCTTCCATATCCACAGATGCACCTTGAACCGCAATCAACTCTTCATTGATTGCTATCTCATTAGTTTTTAATTCGTCAGCAAACGCTTGGAACGTAGCTTTCATTTCAGTGTCTTTATTTTGCTTCGCTAATTCCTCAGCCCAGAACATTGCTAGATAGAAATGAGAACCTCTGTTGTCAATCTCATTCACTTTTCTTGAAGGAGATTTACGTTCGTTCAACACTCGAGTTGTTGCTTCATCCAATGTGTCCGCTAAAATCTTCGCCTTTGAGTTATTTTCTTTCTCACTCAAATGTTCTAAAGAAACAGCAATTGCTAAAAATTCTCCTAAAGAATCCCAGCGTAAGTGATTCTCTTTTTCAAATTGTTGAACATGCTTTGGAGCAGAACCACCAGCACCTGTTTCAAAGAGTCCGCCTCCGTTCATTAATGGAACGATTGATAACATTTTTGCACTCGTTCCTAATTCTAGAATAGGGAAGAGGTCTGTTAAGTAATCACGAAGAACATTTCCAGTTACAGAAATCGTATTCTCTCCTTTTGCAACTCTTGCTAATGTAAATTTACAGGCATCAATTTGTGACATGATACGAATGTCTAAACCTGTTGTATCATGATCTTTCAAGTATAAGTTTACTTTCGTAATCATTTCAGCATCGTGAGCACGGGTTTCATTTAACCAGAATATTGCTGGCCAACCTGTTGCTTTTGCTCTAGTAACAGCTAATTTAACCCAATCTTTAATTGGTTCATCTTTCGCTTGGCACATTCTCCAAATATCACCTTCTTCAACAGTGTGTTCTATCAAAGTTGTATTGTTTGAATCAACCACTTTTACAGAACCATTTGTTGAAATTTCAAATGTTTTGTCGTGAGAACCATATTCTTCCGCTTTCTGTGCCATTAAACCAACATTTGGAACAGTTCCCATAGTTGTTGGATCAAATGCGCCATTTTCTTTACAGAAATCGATTACTGCTTGAAATAGACTTGCGTAAGTATTATCAGGAATTACAGCTTTTGTATCTTGTTGTTGACCTGCTTTATTCCACATCTGCCCAGAAGTACGGATCATTGCTGGCATCGAAGCATCAATAATTACATCACTCGGAACGTTTAAGTTGGTAATGCCTTTGTCAGAATTTACCATTGCTAAATCAGGACCGTCAGCATAACACTTTGCAATGTCAGCTTCAATTTCTTTTCGTTTTGCTTCTGGCAATTCTTGAATGTTACTCAATAAATTTCCGAATCCATTATTTACATTCACACCAATTTGGTCAAAAGTATCACCGTGCTTATCAAACAATTCTTTGAAGAAAACACGAACGGCATGTCCAAAAATGATTGGATCAGAAACTTTCATCATTGTTGCTTTCATGTGGATAGAAAACAGAATACCTTTTGTTTTTGCATCTGCCATTTGCTCTTCTAGGAAAGCAACTAA
>JAJRQP010000222.1 GCA_024280195.1 Bacteroidota bacterium
AGCATTGTTCAATTTTGGTTTTGCTAGTTTAAAATTAAACCCTCCACCTATACTTGCACCAACTTGCTCATCGTTAGGACCCAAATTCAATTGGATACTACTTAAATTATTTGGTTCAACATAAGAACTGATAGGGTCCATGTGATCTGTGCAAGCACCGAAAACATGCATGCCGTCAATTGTCGTATTTATTTGCGCTGGACTTAAACCTCTAATTACAGGCTCTTGAGCATAATTTCCTCGCTTAATCAATGTAACACCGTTGATACCTCCCAGCAATTTATCAATTAATAATTGTGCATTGTCATTCTGTTTGATTTCTAATCCGTTGGATTTATTTGCATCACCTCGTACCACAACTTCTTGCACCAAAACACTCTGTTCAGTACTATCAGTTTGTGAAAATGAAACAAAAGAGAAAGCACACAGAATAGCAAACAGTTGTAAACCATTTCTTTCCATAGTTACTAGAATTAAGCATTCAGTGGCGGTAATAATCACCGCACACTGAATGCATTAATAAATTGTTCTTTCTTTTAAAACAGAATGTCTAAAAATGCATCTGCTTGAATCTCCACTCCACTTTGCAACAACTGCAAGTGCAACCTCCAATCTCCTGTCATTGTGTAGTTAACATCGCCATTGTAATGACCGTTTCCAACAAATACTGGGTCAACATTATTTGGAGAACCATGCCCCATAGAAACCATTTCTGGTGTCATAACGATTGTAAAATCATCAACTGGTGGAAAACTCATCATGCTCGTTTTCTTATGAATTAAAAATTCAACATCATTCATTCCAACATCCCAAGTAACAGGGCGAAGTAATGACACAATATATGTTGCACCATCTGTTCCTAAATAAGAACCCATTACTTTTGTTGGTGCTTCAGCCACCGTTAAAGTAAAAGAGGCAGGGTTTCCATTTACATTAACATCTAAAGTCCAAGTCCCGGCCATTGATGACATAATAAACACAAGAGCACCTTTATATTTGCCAATTGAAGAATCAAAAACAGGTTGTTCTATTGGACACGCATGTGACATGGTTGACATTGTCATTAATGGGGCAAAATCAACCGTTGCATTCGTTATTTCCATTCCATTTCCATCTACCACTTTAACATAAAGGTTTGTGAATCCAGTAGTCAAGGTTGAATTGTCAGCATATAGCGTAACAGTTTCGTTGGCAGAGGTTGTGGCTGTACCAATTTCAACTTTAGTTGCCGTAACAGGACCTCCTCCTGATTCTACTACTGGTTCTACCTCTTCTTTTTTACACGATGTAAATACTAGTGCACTCATAAGTACACCTATTATAATTTTTTTCATTTTCATTTTATTAATTGTTTAATTTGAATACACCATTCTTCTCTCGCATTGAAAAATGCAATGAATGATTTTTGTGTTGAAAACACTTCTAGAAATTAAAACAAT
Organism: Bacteroidota bacterium; assembly: GCA_024280195.1. GTDB lineage: Bacteria > Bacteroidota > Bacteroidia > Flavobacteriales_D > Crocinitomicaceae > UBA4466. The sequence goes on from JAJRQP010000222.1 coordinate 1,440, forward strand.
TAACAGGGAGGATGAAAAATCGAAGGGTTATAGTCAGAAAGTTCTTTACCAACATAATGCGTGAATCGATTTTTTTTAATAAAAAAAGACGGGGCTTCTAATACTATTTCAATTGAATTATTCTGGTAAAAAAGAATTGTTTCAGAAGTAACAATTGACTCTTGACTATGATTGTCTTTCGTGTCTTTCTTTAGCTCTTTCTTTAAATGACACTTACCATTACACTCTAGTTCTGGTTGGTCTTTATTCTCACATAAATTAGCCGCAATATAATCTTGGTTGTAAAGAAACTTCCCAACAACCAACAATTGACTAAACGTATGTAAAGTCAAAACGATTAAAAAGAAATACGAAGCAATTCTTCTCATTGCTTACAAAGATAGTCTATACCATCATAGTTTTTTATGACCTTAGTCAACTTTTCAAAAATTATAAAAATTCACATCTGCATAGATTAAAATTTTATATCTTCATAAAAAAGTAGAATGATAACAGGTAAAAACCTTATCGGGGATAATTATTCTTCAAATGGAACTACGGAATTTAAAACGTTTAATCCGTTAACAAACGAAGAAACGGATTTCGTATTCACCGAAGTAACTCCCACAGAGGTTGAAAACGCTTGCAACTTGGCAAATTCTGCCTTTAAAGAGTTTCGCAACAAATCAGATAGAGAAAGGAGTGAGTTTTTATTCGCCATCGCAGAAGAAATCGAAAATTTGGGAGATGAATTACTTTCAACCTATGTAACAGAGTCGGGTTTATCAAAAGAGAGAGCGGTCGGTGAAAGAGGAAGAACCTTATTTCAGTTGCGTTCTTTTGCAGATATGCTAATGGACTCTAACTGGAGAGAAGAAACAATAGAAGAAAAAAATAACACTGTTTTTCTCAGAAAGAAATTGATTCCTTTAGGCCCTATTGTTGTTTTTGGAGCAAGTAATTTTCCGTTGGCTTATTCTACAGCAGGAGGAGATACTGCAAGTGCTTTTGCTGCTGGTTGCCCAGTCATTGTAAAAGCTCACCCCATGCATGCAGGGACGGGAGATTTGGTTGCTCAAGCAATTTTGAAAGCGGCAAAAAGAACAAACATGCCGAACGGAGTGTTTTCTAACCTAAACAGCAAAGGTTACGAACTAGGTATTCAACTTGTTGATAACGAAAACATTAAAGCTGTCGGATTTACAGGTTCTATAAAAGGAGGTCGTGCATTAATGGATATTGCAGCTGCTAGAGAAGAGCCTATTCCTGTATTTGCAGAAATGGGAAGTGTCAATCCTGTCGTGATTACTCAACAAGCTTTAAACTCAAAATCGGATTATTGGGCAAGGCAATATGCACAATCCATTACTCTCGGCACAGGCCAATTTTGCACGAGCCCAGGGTTAATTCTCGGAATAGATTCTGAATTACTGGATTCTTTTGCTACTGTTTTATCAAAAGAAATAATGAAGATAGAATCATCGTGTATGTTGCATCCTGCGATTAAAGAATCATTCTCAAAATTGAAGAAAGAGGTTATGGAACAAGAAGGTGTCCAACGATTAACAACATCATCTTCTGTTAGTAATAATTTCGCTGAGCAAACAGTTGTAATGGTATCGGGTAAAGAAGCCTTAAAGAATAAAAGTGTACAACAAGAAATTTTTGGACCATTTACAGTCATCATTAAATGTCAAAATGAAGAAGAATTGATTGCAGTCATTGATCAACTAGATGGACAGTTAACAGGAACAATCATCGCAGAGAAAAAAGAATTCCCATACATTCAAAATATAATAGATGCTCTGCAACAACGAGTTGGAAGATTGATTTTTAATGGCGTTTCAACTGGAGTTGAAGTTTGCCCAGCAATGCATCATGGAGGACCTTATCCTGCGTCTTCAGATGCTCGATTTACAGCTGTTGGATTGCATTCTGTAAGAAGGTGGTTGAGGTCGATTGTTTTTCAAGGGTTTCCTGAATAGAATTTTTACCCAACATTAGAACTTACTTTCTTCTCAGCTAAATTCAATATTGATTTTATTGTTTTAACAATCGATTTAGTGTCAAATCCGCAATCTGCCCA
>JAJRQP010000223.1 GCA_024280195.1 Bacteroidota bacterium
GAATGGCGAAATCAAATAAAAAATGGAAAAAGCCAGTGTTAATTACTGCAATAGTTGTTGGTGGAGTTACAGGTGTAATAATTATTTACAGGGTCATTCGTGCTTATTTAACTGATAAATTAAGTAGTTGATTTAGGAAGAGAAGGGTGATTCCAAATTATAGAGATCTATTGAAACAGTGGAGATCCTGAAAACGGGTTTGCCTGCGGAAATCTCGTAATTTTGGCTACCAACACGGCTTTCACTTGACCTTGTTGCTGAGCCTGTCCAAGTTTGGCAGTTCGTATACTTAGCTATCAGCGATTAATTTTTTTATTCATACTAACAACCTCTAGTATAATTCGCATACTACAGTTTCAGTAGCTGTACGTTGAGATTCTCCAGTTCCATAGGTGTTTATAGCAACTTTTTCAAAATTCTTACAAGAAGTTCTGGCGTCATCCTCCTTAGCCTTATAGGTGTTTTTAAAACTACTTGATATTGTTGATTGAGGATGATAATTCCCATATTGAATATATGCCGTGGTGATATAAGTCTGTTGGCAAGAGCATGTGTATTCTTTTTTGCATGAAAGTAATGCTGCTCCAATTATTAGGAGAGAAAATGGCAATAAAAATGTCTTTTTCATGTTTTTTTTGATTTAACTCTGTTTTTTTTAGTGTATCTAGGCTCCACTTTTATTTAAAAAAAAAAAAGAAACAAATTTATCTTATAAGAAAGAATAATCCATTTTTTGATGAATACGCAATTTATTATTTAATTCATAGTTTGCTTCTGTAAAAACCCAATTTATGGTTACTTGATCAATCCACTCTAAGAAGTACACAATAATGGTAGATCTGTCCTCACTTATGTCAAGTTTGAATATTCCTTCTTTCGTTAAGCATTTCTCTGAAATAAAATTAAAATCACTAATTGTGAATAATTCTCCTTGGATTTTTTTCACTTCACTTGTATAAACATTGACATTATTGATTCTATTTTGAAACATTGCATTTTCTAATTTAGAACTCCATGTTTGAGACTGAGAAAATATGGTGAAAAACATATAAATAGTTGTAAGTAATTCTTTCATCTTTTATTGTTTAATAAGTTTAATTGTTTTAGAATAATTTTCACTCTTATATCGTAGAAAGAATACTCCAGAATGGTAATTTTTCATATCTAATTCATATTTGATGAAACCTGATGTATAAACTTCATTACTCGTAATAAGAGTTCCGTTTAAATCCGTGATGGATATTGTTCCTTTGATGTTTGAACCAATTTCGTTAATTTCTATAACAATCTTATTTATTGTAGGGTTAGGATAAAGGTTGATTAAACCTTGTTTAGTAATTTTTCTGTCAATTACAATAATTTCACTTAATTCATTTTCTCCATTGAAATCAATTTGATTGAGTTGATAGTAGACTACTCCTGTTCTTACGTTTAAATCATCAAATTGATAATAGCTAAGAGTTGTAGAATTCCCAACACCGTATACTTGTCCGATTGCTTCAAAATTAACTCCATCATAAGATCTTAGTATGGAGAAGTAATCATTATTACTTTCTGATGCAGTTTCCCATTTTAGAATGTTTCTTTCTTTAAGTGAAAAACCATAAAAATTAGACAGATCTACAGGTAGAGGAGTTGCTGTAAATACCCAGTTTGATACTGTAAAATCACAGGCGTCTCCTGAGAAGCCATCTACCATAAGAACATAAGTACCACCTACAGTTAAAGAGGTGGCAGTTACCGTTCCTAATGCGGTTGTACTTGGACTGTAACAATTAGATACTAAACTTAGTATATCGCAGCAACCATTTATGTCTTGCGTAATTTCATATACAGCAGCTTGTATTCCCATGTTAGATACACAACCAGTAATACTAATAAAATCAAAAGTTTCAGTTGTATTTAGGGCTGTAAATTGATACCATGTGTTGTTCTCAATACTTCCACAAAATGTAGTCGCTAAATTCCCAGGTATATCAGGAGTGTAAATAGCCGATGTTGAAGATGAAAAATCACCAGGTCCTTGAGTAATTGGTTGAGGACCTTCACAATAATCAAGCGTTAAAGGAGTTCCACATGTTCCAATTTGCACAGCGCATATTCCGAAAGAACCATTATTGTTATTTCCGACTTCCCACATTCTAATAAATACTTGCGTACCTACAGCCAGGCTATTAATAAGGACAGATGGCATAGCACCATTTGGGCTGTCATCATCATCACAATCAACTAAGGTTAATGCCCCACAGGTACCGGTGTAAATAGCCATCCCACCATCAAGTACTTCATCAATTTGAGAATCAATTAATAGATTGCCAGATGCTGGAATCGTGGTTGTAAACCAAACATCCCCACCAAGATAACCAGCACAACCAGGAATAGGAACTCCAGGGGAAGCAGTTGCATTATCATTTGTAAACGTTGAGTAAGAACATGTTGCTCCAGCGACTAGCGTTATGGCTCCGCATGGAAGATCATTGGGAGGGGGAGGTAAAGGTGTTATATTTGACCAAAGACTAGCGTTGCACGTGAAGTCATTACCACAAACAGCTCCAATAAATGAAGAAGAATAATATGTTCCGTTATAGGTTGCTGTAAACGAAATAGGGCTAAATCCAGAAGCTACCGCTGTAAAAGTATTATCGTAAATTGTAATAAAATCTCCACTCCCTCCTGAATAGCTCACAGAATATTGTTCCCCAGAAACAACTCCTGTCGCTGTGACATACTCATCAGGGAAATTACATGTTTCAAGTACTGTACTGTTTCCAGGAGTTGGCGCAGGATTACTTCCAAATCCCGCGAATGGAAACGGGCATTGTGAAAAAGTTATAGTTGTCGAAATACAACATAAGAAAAACGAAAACAGCAGATTCTTATATACTTCACTTGATGATCTAAATATAGCTTTATTCATAGTAAATAAATTGAATTAATATTTAATTTAATTCGCAAATTGTCTCGTAAAAACCAATAGAAGAACTATTTGGATCTGAATACTGCTACGTAATCTTTGCCTCGTTGCAAGCGGCACGTGCTTGATCCTTTGTTGCATTTTCAATTGTATAATTATCTACTGTTACAGTAGTAACACCTCCAAGACACATCCTTATCTGTGTTAAACAACTGCATGTGTAGTCTTTTTTGCATGAAAGTAATGCTGCTCCAATTATTAGGAGAGAAAATGGCAATAAAAATGTCTTTTTCATAATCTTATATTTAATACGCCCTACTCATTTGACTTTTCGATTTCGGCACTATAATCTTGAACAAGATACCATCCTCTTATTTCATTATTTCTTAATAATTCTAACTGAATGAGATTTACTCTGATCAGAAACATTGACTATGTAAACACCATTAGCAAATTCACTTAAATCAATAGACACAGTTGAATTTTGATCTAAATTCTCCAAAGAATTGAAAATTAACTTTCCAGTCAAATCTCTTACTTCAATTGATAACTCTCCAGAATAGTTCAATGTTGAAATTGATAACTCTCCACTTGTAGGATTAGGTGATATTGTAAATTCTGATTCAAAACTAGATTCATTCAAAGAAATAGTGTTGATTTGAACACATTCAGATGTGTCGCTGCAACCATTAGTTCCTGAAACAATTACAGCATAAGAACCAGTTGTTGTGGCAGTAAACGTTTGTCCTATTTCTCCTGAAATTTGAGTATTGTTGTTATTACAATCAATCCATTGGTATTGTGTTCCTAACGATGTCTCATTGGATGTGATAACAGACATGTTTGTGGAGGTCGTAGTGTCAACTGGTGTATTGACTGTTAAGTCTAAAGAAACAATACTGTCGCATCCACCGACTGCACCTCCAGTAAATGTATATTGAGCCGAATTGTTGTTAGATGTATATGTAGTACCATCAATCCATGTAAGTGGTCCACAGTTATCGATTACATCTGTTGTTTGAACATTTGTAGAAAATATTCCAGGAACCCATGCTGTAGCTGGATTCACATTCATCAAAGTAAGGTCATTACCGTTTCCTGTAAGGTCAGTAACTGTTGTACTACCTACTCCATCATCAAAACGATAGTACGCCAAAAGTCCAGGTTCATTTCCAGTCAAGTTTGAAACAACGTTGGCGTTAATCTCTGTTTGTGTTCGTGCAGTTTCCCAGATTCTCACATCTTCAAAAGCTGTATTTGTGTATTGTCCACCACCCGTCCAATTGGCTCCAATAGTAAGGCCGTAAGCATAGGCAGAATTGGTAACTAATGATCCAGTAGTTGGTATTGTTGCCACCATGATTCCATCAATATAATAGATTCTTTCAGATCCGTTATAGACTAATGCAACATGATGCCAACTACCAGGACTTAGAACACTGCCAGGCCCAGAATTAGCCTGAAGCGGCATTAAACCCGCCGTTGAGTTAGTAAAGCTACCATCAACCGCCCATCCACCTAAAATTACTTCTTTATTTTGTCTTATCGATACATACATTTCATTCGCGAGGTAATCAGCAGAATTAATCCACATCTCAATTGTATAATTGGCAAAGGTGTAATTGCTAAAAGGCGTCCAGAGATAGTCGTCCACACCATCGAGTTGAATAGCAGTAATGCATTGAGCATTTATTGTGGTACTGTTTAGTATTAATGAGCCCGCAATAATAAGTGTTGTAAGAAATATTTTCATAATAGTTATGTATTTAAAAAGTAAGAATTCAATTTATATAAGAGGACGCCAGCAATATTGCTGCTTTTTCATCCGTTCTTTTTAGCTTATCGCTAAGCGGCTATCTTATCAAGAACCTTGGACATCTCTGCAAATGCTTTCTTTTGAGGTCCAATTAATACTGCATCTTTTATTAACCCTGTAATCGTATTAAGTAAGCTTCTACGTATTCTAATACTTTTTCCGAAGTATGTATTCATCATTTTGTTCGGTATAACGTAGGTCATTTGAACTTTGTTCTCCTTATTGAAATACATTTTCATACCGTGCATTGAACTTTTCTTAACTAGAATACACTTTTTCATTTGACCATTCTCATCTGTCCTAATATCCCAAATGTCATATTCTTCAGAGCAAGTATAAGAGGAATCTGTTTTTACAAAGTCAAGAAGTTTTTCTATTGAATTGTATTCGCTTTTAATTGTATTAATTTTTTCCATTTTCAAGTTGTTTAAGATTTATATTTAAGAAAAGACTAATAATTCATATTTACGAATTCTCCACTTAGTTTATAAAAGAAAGAAAAAGTAGTACCTCCACCTTCTGGTTTCAACTGAACAACATATTCCGCTTTAGAAGTGTCTCCATTATCAGGGTACTTTATATAAGCTAAACTTAAAGTCGGATTCTTTATATTCTTTTCAGATTTTAGTTTTGTGCTTGAATGCTCAACGAGCTCTCCTAATTTAGAAAGGCTAATATCATCTTTTAGCTGAAACATAAAATCTGCGGCTTGACTTCCTTCTGGAACTTCAAGTGTAATTTCGGAGGTTTGATTCCAATTTCCTTGAACTAAATTCCATTCACCCATTTCTAAAGAAGAAGGATCTTTGGTTACGGTTGCATTGACTGTATTTCCAATTGACTCTATATATACAACTGTCAATTCTGTATAATAGGCATCTGCACCAAATTCACTTTTAATATTCTGTTCGATAGCAGTAAATCCTTCAGCATTTGCTGGTTGGTCATCTATTCCTGATCCACATGATACCAATGTTGCGAATGTGATTGCGATTACTGTAAAGCTTAATTTTCTCATTTCTTTATTTTTAAATTGTTTGTATTTACTCTAATTAGAGTGCGTTTTCACTCGTTGTTGAAGTAAAATTAGGGAATAGAAATGGAGTAAAAAATAGAGAATAAATTTCCGTAGCCTTAGAAGCAATAAGCGTAGTAATTGATTAAATATGCGTTGTTTGACAGGATGTAGACCTGGAATTATAAGTTATAAAGCCACTTGTTTTTTGATGTAAACGCAACTCCCCATTTAGTTTATGGATGTTATTTATTTCTTTTTAGGAGAGAACTTAAAAAAGAATCTTTTTTTCTAGATGAAACTGGAATCTGTTTCCCATTCTTCAAATGAATAACTCCAGACTTATCATATTTATCGATGTATTTTAGATTCACCATAAAGGATTGATGAGGCCGAATAAAATTTGCACTTATAAGCTGGTCTTCAAATTCTTTGATTGTCTTTGAAACCATGTGCTTTTTTTCATTGCTGCAAAAAAATGTTGTGTATCCTTTGTCTGACTCACAGTACATTAATTCGTCTAAATCAATTACTTGAAAGCTATCATGGAGCGATAAAACAAGACTTGAATCATCATTGTTCCATACTTGTTTAACTTTATCAACTTGTTTTGTTTGTTCTGAAATTGTTATTTCAGCAACTTTTTTTAACGCTACTTCTAATTCATCAATATCTACAGGTTTCATAAGATAATCAACCGCGCCAATTTTTAAAGCCTGTAAGGCATGCTCTTCATATGCTGTGATGAAGAGAATTTTAAAAGATAAGTTCTCCGTTTGTGCTAAGAAATCAAATGCAGTTCCATCTGTAAGGTTAATATCCAAGAATACTAATTTAGGCTTGCATGCGTTGGCAACAATGACGGCTTCTTTGACAGATTCACATTCTCCTAAGATGTCCACATCAGCATCAATTAATTGAAGCAAGCTAATTAAACCTTTTCTGATGTATTCTTTATCTTCTATTATTAATGCTTTCATTCTGCCGGTTCAATTTTATACGGTATCACTAAAGTAACAATTGTTCCATGTTCGTTGAATTTAACTCTGTCTTCAATTTTCATTGAACCTCTCATTTTAAAATCTTTCGATAATATTTTTAACCTTTCAGAAGTTATGGTTGTCGCTAAAGATTTCTTCTGAGATTTTTCCTTTTTGATCAGCGTATCAATTCCAATCCCATTATCTGAAATTGTGCAAATCAAAATACTGTTTGCGAACTTAAGATGAATGTCTATTTTTCTATTTTCCTTTTGTGTTCCAAAAGCATGTTCTATTGCATTTTCAATAAACGGTTGAATAAGCATCGGTGGAATGTTAAAGGATAAAATATCAATCGATTTATCCACGACAAGAGAGTAGTTGTAAGCTTCGTTTTCTTCGATGTTGTGAAGAGCTAAATAATTTTCGATAGCAATGAGTTCCTGACTAAGTAAAACGGTCTTATCTCTAGAATTCTCCAGAATAATACGAAGCAATTTTGAAAATTTAGATAAATAAGAGACGGCTTTTTTTTCTTCCTTGTTTAAAATCATTCCCTGTAATACAGACAAAGAGTTGAAAATGAAATGAGGCGTCATTTGTGAGCGTAATAATTTTTGTTCGATCAGAATGTTTTGATTTTCAGCCTTCGAATTTCTCAGTTTTAAATAAAAGATAAGACTCGCAGATAAGATTGAGACCAATAGAATAATGATAATGGCAATTAAAGAATTACGCTGTGATTTTTTTAAATCTAATGAGGTTGATTCTACAGATTTAGTAAGTTTTATTTCTCTATTACTTGCAGACTCTAATTCTTGCTGGTATTTATATTCGTATTCTAGCTGTGTTATTTTTTCAATGTTTTCTTTGTTAAAAATACTGTCATTATAGGTCTTGTGTAGTTTGAAGTAAATGAATGATTTTTCATATTTTTTTAATGCCTCATACGTTTTTGACAAGATTAAAGTAACCTCTTTCTGTTGTGGTAATAGTTTTAATTCATCTGCAGTTTTTTTTCCTTCCAAGCCATGAGATAATGCTTTAGAATAATCTTTCAATACGAAGTATACTTCTGATAGCCCAATGTTGGAATAACAAATTTTAACCTTATTCTCTATAGATTGACTTAATTCAAGACAAGTTTTAAAATTAGTTAGCGCAACATTTGGCTTTTGTTTTAGTAAGTATAAGGCTCCTATTTGATTGTGACAGTTTATTAATCCATTTTTATTATTGATGGACCTATTGATTGATACAGCTTTATTTAAGTAATCTAATGCTTGTGGATATTCCTTCAAGTCCATGTAAACGGCTCCAATATTAACTAAGCATTTTGCTGTACTACGTTTATCTTTTAATTCTTTGCTGAGTTCTAATGATTCTTGTAAAAGTGTAAGTGCTTTTTCATGTTGGTATCGCTCCCAGTAAACACTACTTAAATTCAAAGTAGTCGTAGCGATGTGTTGTTTGTTATTGTCTTCTCGATGAATAACTAAACATTTATTGAAATAATCGAGAGCCTCTAAAGAGCGTCCTTGCATATTGTAAATAATAGCAGTATTGTTTAGAGCGGATAAGTACTCTTTTTTATTGTTTATTTTTTTGTTGATTACGATTGATTTTTGATAAAAGTCAAGTGCTAGATCTAAATCTCCTTTATAAAGAGAAACATTCCCCATGCCTTTTAGCATTGCACCTTCTCCTTTTAAGTTGTCTTTATCCTTAGCCAGAAGCAATCCTTTCTCATAGTATTCTAAAGACTTAGCCAATTCGTTTTGATATATAGATACTCTTGCTAAAATTCCATAAGAAGAGATAATTCCAGAATAATCCTTCATTTTTTCGTATACCCTCAAGGCTTTTAAGCCATTGTCGAATGCTTCCGGATACTCCGCTTTTGTTATATGAATGTTACTCATTACTAAGTAGTTTCGAGCAATTCCATTGGAATAGTTTAACTTCTTAGCTAACAGACTTGCTTCTTTTACTTTCTCTTCAGCTTTGTCAATATCAAAGTCATTATAATTGTAAGCTAAAGAATTCAATAAGTTTACCTTAGTTGTGTCATATTTTTTATGAGAAAAAAGTTCCTTTTTCAAACTATCGATGACACTACTTTGAGATTGCGCATTTTTTGACAATAGCAAGAAACTAAAAACCAGAAAGATATATTTTGCGATAGACTTCATTAATTCATGCGTGTTTTATTCAACGCTCCCAGTTCTGTTTTATACGGGATAATTAAAGTAACGATTGTTCCTTGTTCATTGAAGTTAATTCTGTCTTCAATTTTCATTGAACCTTCCATTTTAAAATCTTTGGATAATATTTTCAATCTTTCAGAAGTAATCGTTGTAGCTAAAGATTTCTTCTGAGAATTTTTCTTTTTGACAAGAGCATCAATTCCAATTCCATTATCTAAAATTGTGCAAATCAGATTACTATTTGCGAACTTAAGATGGATGTCAATTTTTCTATTATCCTTTCGTGTTCCAAATGCATGCTCTATTGCATTTTCAATAAACGGTTGAATAAGCATAGGAGGGATGTTAAAAGATAAAATGTCAATTGTATCATCCACGACAAGGGTATACTTGTAAGCTTCGTTTTCTTCGATGTTATGAAGTGCTAAATAATTTTCGATAGCAATGAGTTCCTGACTGAGTAAAACTGTTTTTTCTCTAGAATTCTCTAGAATAATACGAAGCAATTTTGAGAATTTAGATAAATAAGAGATAGCAGTTTTCTCTTCCTTATTCAAAATCATGCCCTGTAAAACAGAGAGTGAATTGAAAATAAAATGGGGTGTCATTTGAGAACGTAATAATTTTTGTTCAATCAGAATGTTCTGATTTTCTGCTTTTGAATTTCTCAGTTTTAAATAAAAGATAATACTTGCTGAAACAATTGACACCAACAGAATAATGATGATGGCAATTAAAGAATTACGCTGTGATTTTTTTAAATCGAGCGAGGTTAATTCTACAGATTTAGTAAGTTTTATTTCTCTATTATTTGCAGATTCTAACTCTTGCTGGTATTTGTATTCGTATTCTAACTGTGTTATTTTTTCAATGTTTTCTTTATTGAAAATACTGTCGTTTAATATTTATACTGTCGATGACTCGCTAGTGCTTTTTTGTAATCACCAGTTTTACTGTAAATGGTTGAAAGTAAATCTGCCGCGTTTTTTTGATGGTCAAGAAGTCCTAGCTCTTCAGCTATTATTTTACCTTTCATTGCATATGTAAGCGCTTCTGAAAATTGTTTTTCATTTAAATAAGTCTCTGCTATTCCTAAATAACTAGCAGATAAAACATATTGATAATTAATTTCCTGACAAATATCTGTCGCCTTTATAAAGTTTTCACGCGCAATTGAATATTTATTAAGTAACAAATTAATTTCTCCGAGGTTGAAAAAACAGATAGAAATTTGTTTTACATTATTAATTTCTTGACTTATTCTTAGTGACTCCCGATAATATTTGAGTGCTTTTGTGTATTCTTTTTTATGAATGTATATGTTGCCAATATTACCATTGTTTATGGCAACAAGACTCTTATTTCCTTTTTGTGTTGCATAGTTTAAAGATTGTTCATGAAATTCTAGTGCTCTGTCATTTTTTCCTGCTAGAGTATAGACATCCCCCAAATTACTAAGTACAGATGCCATACCTAAAGTGTCTCCATTTTTCTTCTTATAGACTAAGCTTTTATTATAACTATCAATAGCTAATGGGTAATTACCTTGTGAACGATAAAGAACACCTAAATTACCCTCAACAAATGAAATACCTTCCTTATCATTAAGGAATTCATAATGTTTGATTGCTTTTTTATAATTTATAATAGCTTCATCATATCGTCCTGTTTCAATATATACATTTGCTATACTTATTACGTTATTAATAAATCCGTCATTATTTCCTAAATCTTTATTTATTTCGGCTGCTTTTATATAATACTTTAAGGCTTCCTCATATTCAGATTGAACAAAATGTGTTATCCCAAATGCATTGTAGATATCTCCAATACCACCTTGGTCTTGAATAGATTCAAAATGCTTTAATGAACGCTTAAAGAAAATCAAACTTTCTGCGTAATTTGATTTTCTGCTTTCAAGAATTCCTTTTAAGTATGCTATTCTTGCTTTACCTTTTATATAACTTATTTCATTACTTATCGTTTCGGCTTCTAGCAAATATGCATTAGTCAAATCTAAATCTTTTTGGAAATAAGAAAAAGCTAAATCATATAATAGATTTACTCTTGTAGTGTCTTTGTCTTTATGAATTGACAACTCATTTTCTAAACTGTCTATTATTGGGTTTTGTGACTGGGCGTTAGCTTCACAAAAAGATAAAATAAATAAAATAAAAAGAATTATTTTGTTCAAATTCATAGAATATAGATAATTTAAATATAGTTGATTATTGATTACTATTGAAGTATGATATTCCCATTCGTAGGACAGAATAAAGTTAATATTAATATATCAAGATGCTAATGCTTTTTGGTAATATATTTCATCGGGAGGAACTTTTTCTATTTCAGTATATCTTCTTTCTTGATTGTAAAACGGGGTGTTGGGTTTATGAAACGGAGAGCTCGTAAACTCGCTTGTCAATACTGCTTTTACTTAGCCTTGTTACTGAACCTGTCGAAGTTTGGCAGTTCGTATACTTAGTTATTGGCGGCAGTTATTCGTTGTTTGTTCTTTTTTTGAATTATGAATATCGATGAAAGAACAATAATTATATAACCCATTATCAATAAAGTCAATAGATATGATTTATTACGTTGCATTACAACATAATCTGCAATTCCTGCTTTCCAAAAAATCCATTCATCTGCTATTCCAGATGCAATATCATAATTGCCAGTTTCCAAAATAATAATTCCACTTTTTGATTCAAGGTCAATTCTTGCTGCTGTATTAATTGCATTATTTCCACTTCCATCGTGTCCAATTATATTCGAATTTTGGTCATTTTGACTATAAAGGTGTGGTCCTAATCCATATACGCCTATATTATTTATAAAAGTTTCGGGCGTACTCATTTTCTTAATTGTTTCTTTGGAAAGAACTGTGTTATTTGAAATATTTGCTTGTAAAAATTTTGATAAATCTGCTGAAGTAGTCAATAAAGAGGCAGCTGCAAGTGCGGTAAATTTGTTCATATCTCTTGTTGTTCCGTCATTTTTATAAATTTGTGCTAACTGAATATTTGGTTTTTCAGATAGTATAAATGTTGAGTTTTCCATTTTCAAAGGTTCAAAAACTTCTTGTGTCATATACGCTTGAAATGATTGACCACTAATTTCTTCAATTAATAATTGTAATATTGTATAGCCTGCTCCCGAATACATATACTTACTACCAGGTTCATAACCTACTTTTGCAATACCATATGAATATTCCGTGTCTGACGCTTTTGTCAATGATTCTTCTATTGTTTGAACGGTTTCGTTAGGTGTAAAACCATCATATCCAAGGTCATCAACTAAACCAGAGGAATGAGATAGTAATTTTCTAACTGTTACGTTTTTATTATCAAATTCACTTTCGGGAAGATGCCATCTTGTTAGGTAATCATCAACAGGCTTGTCCAAATTCAATTTTCCTTGCTCTACCAATTTTAAAACTCCAAAAGATGTAACCCATTTGCTAATTGAAGCGACTGGGAAAAGAACATTTTCATTAACAGGTTTATCAATAGAGTAAAAGAAATTTTTTGAAACTTTTCCATTTTCTATCAATGTCATTGCAAAATTACCAACGAACTCATTATCTATTTTTTCTTTTGTAGCCTCAATAAATGCCTCCGAAGTTTTTTCGGAAGTAATAGGCCTCAAAAGGAAGCCGTCCATAAATCCATAACCAATAAAGGCAGTCCAAATTAGAATTGTAAGAAATATAAAAGCGATGTGTTTAAATGTTCTCATTCAGTTTATTATTAGTTCATTTTTTTAATTGTGGACAACATACAATTTTCTACCCAAACAACTCATCAATCACCTCGTCTGCCACAACTTCAGGAACCGTAACCTTCAAATTCGGTTCAATTTCCATCGCTCTTTTTATCGCGTACATTGCACCTTCGTTTCTTGCCCAACTTCTGCGAGAAATACCGTTATTCACATCCCAATGCAACATTGATTTCAACCTTCTTTCTGCATCTGAAGAACCGTCGAGTAGCATTCCGAAGCCACCATTGATAACTTCTCCCCAACCTACTCCTCCACCGTTGTGAATGGAAACCCAAGTTGCTCCACGAAAACTATCACCGATTACATTTTGAATGGCCATATCTGCAGTAAACCTAGAACCGTCGTAGATGTTAGAAGTCTCTCTGTACGGAGAATCAGTTCCCGAAACATCATGATGGTCACGACCTAAAACAACAGGTCCTATTTCTCCTTTTGCAATGGCATCGTTGAATGCTTGCGCAATTCTCATTCTGCCTTCTGCATCTGCGTATAGGATTCTCGCTTGAGAACCAACCACTAATTTATTCTCTTGCGCACCTTTAATCCATTGGATATTATCGGCCATTTGTTGCTGAATTTCTGCAGGACTTGTTTTTTTCATTTTCTCCAAAACAGCACACGCAATGTCATCTGTCTTTTGTAAATCTTCTGGTTTACCGGATGCACACACCCATCTAAATGGTCCAAAACCGTAATCGAAACACATAGGTCCCATAATGTCTTGCACATA
>JAJRQP010000224.1 GCA_024280195.1 Bacteroidota bacterium
GCGAATTTTCGATGAAACTCAATCATAAATCGAACAGAGTCATTTTCCATTGATTTTAAAAATGTTTGTTGAGAATCTAGTTGTGTATTTTGGTTTCTCAACTTACTTTGTGCCTTTGTGACTGCGTTTATTTTTTCTTGAATGGATAATTCATTGAAAACAACCAGACTGTCATTTTTTTGAATGACAACTGCTTTATTTCCTGTAGAGTCCATTACTTCTTTACTGTTCTTTAGAAAATTATAGGATTGAAAATAGGGGTGATCATTTTTTAAACTCATTAAGAAGTTATCAATGATGGATTCGCTACTTTTTTTGATAGAATCCTTGATGTACGAAATTTGAAAAACGTTGAGCATTTCGTGCTTGTCCTTGAACATATCGTCTTTTGATTTATCAAAATTAAACCCAGATAAGTCAATTTTATAAGTTGCCTGATCAAAATTAGACCTTCTAGAAGGTCTGTCGTTTCTTACACTAGAAAGTTGTCCTTTTGCATTAAATACAGGTGGAGCAGGGGATAACTCTTCCATCACAATGCCCTTTTTTAGTTCAAAAAACAAGAAATTACCGTTTTCCGATTTGTAGATTTTACCTTCTTCTGCACGAATTGTTTTTACGGTTACAGGACTCGTATGATCATGGATAATAATCCCTTTGAATGTATTACCTTCTCCTTCATCAATTTTAATTGCATATCCATCTAATGCTTTGCTATATGCTCCAGGTGTTAAAATGGTTGCAATTTTAGTATTCTGAATGTCGTAAATAATTGCGTGCCATTTCAAATTTGAAACGGGTATAACATAGTTGGCAAAAAGAAAGGTGCTCAAAGCGATTAGTAGGATAATTGCAGTCAAAGGTTTTATAATCCTGTAAAGTGACAATCCACTTGCTTTTAAAGCTGTTAACTCATTATTTTCTGACAAATTACCCATTGTCATAATGGAAGAAAGTAATATTGCCAATGGCAGAGCTAAGGGAATCAGACTCGCAGAAATGTAAAAGAGTAATTCTAGAATAATGCTGACGGGAATTCCTTTACCCATCAAGTCATCTATGTATTTCCAGAAGAACTGCATGATCAAAATGAACATAGATATAGCAAACGTGACCAAGAAAGGCCCGATAAAAGAACGAATACTAAAAGAATAGAGTCGTTTCAATTGCTAATATTAAATGTTATTCATTCCTCTAAAAGAACGTCAAGAATGACTGCATATTTTATAGGATGCTAAAATTAAGCTCCTAAAGTTCTTTTCAATTCTTCAATTTGTGATTGCCATAATAATTGAGCATCTTCCATTTCATCTTTTTCGGCAAAAGCTGTAACGGTTAATAATACCATCTTCGTCATTGGGTCAACTTCGTACCTCAGTTCAAAGAAGGCATCGTTTCCATCCTCTTCATCTTCCATCCATCTAAATTTAACTTTAGAGTTGGTCTTTTTTGTAATCAAACGTGCATCTTCTTCGCTACCATCCCAAATAAAGGTATAGATGTCATCTTTAATGTTAACGTCATCGGCAAACCATTCGCTTAATCCACTTGGAGTGGTAATCATATTGTCTAGAACTTTTGGAGAAGTTTTAAATAAAAACTCAAGTTCGTATTTCTCTTTTTTCATCATTGATCTTACTGTAATAATAGAAATTCTATTTTTAGAATTTTCGCAATATACACATTCTTTTTCGATGAAACCTATAATTAAGCGGATAAATGTCGAATGATTTTATTTGGTTTGAGTGAGTTTTGATTGTATTTAATCGTTGAAATAGAAACAATTAGCTAAATTAGCGTTTCAAAATTAAAATTTTATGGTGCGTATAGTATTGATTGCTTTGTTTTTCTCTTTTGCTTATTTGGGCATGACTCAAACTAATTCCATTGGAGTTCATGAGCAAGAATTAATTAAATATAATTCAGATGGTCATGATGATCCCGCTTATTACGAAAGTGTTCCCGTTGAACTTACCAACTATAACAAAGCAAATTGTAACTTGAACAAGATAGTTTACGGTTGGCATCCTTACTGGGTCGGTAATGCTTATCAGAATTATCAATGGGATTTACTTTCGCATTTTTCATTCTTCAGTTATGAGGTTGATCAAACAACTGGAAATGCAAACACAACGCATGCTTGGAGTACTAGCTCAGCTGTTGATGCAGCATTGGCAAGTGGGAATACGAAAGTGACTCTGTGTGTCACTATGTTTTCTAACCACACGATATTCTTAACGAATGCAACGTCAAAACAAACATTGATTACGAATTTGATTAACTTAATTCAATCGAGAGGTGCGCATGGTGTAAATATTGATTTTGAAGGATTGCCTTCAGCTCAAACAACCAATTTTGCCAATTTTATGGTTGACTTATCTAATCAAATGCACACTGCTATTCCTGGTTCTGAGGTAAGTACCGTTTTGTATGCAGTAGATTGGAACAATGTTTTTGATTTCTCCATTATGGAACCTGCTGTTGATCATTATATCATCATGGGATATGCATATTATTACGCAGGTAGTGGAACGGCAGGACCTACAGATCCGTTGTATCATTTTGGATCAAGTTATAATTATACATTGTCTCGCTCTATTACTTATTACTTAGATAAAGGATGTCCTAAGAATAAATTAGTTCTAGGATTACCAGAATATGGGTACGAATGGCCAACCTCTACATTAACCATTCCTTCTTCTACAGTGGGAAGCGGAACAGCAAGAACCTATGCTTATATAAAAAACAACACTTCAGGAAATTATTCTACTGGTAATTATCAATGGGAAGTGGACAGTTATTCAGATGCTTATGTTTTTAACAATGGAAATAATAGGCAATGTTTTATTTCTCAAGATGATGCTTGGAGGAAGAGGCTTTCACATGTGTTAAATACAGGAATTGCAGGGATTGGTATTTGGGCTTTGGGATATGATAATGGCTATACAGGACTTTGGGACGGAATGAATGACTACTTGACTGACTGCTACGAGGATTCTTGCTCAGGTGTTATTCATGACTTTGGAGGGCCAACAAAAAACTATTATAACGACGAAGATTATACTTGGACGATAGCTCCTCCCAATGCATCAAGTATAGATGTTGATTTTACATCATTTGATGTAGAGTTGAATTATGATTATTTATATATTTATGATGGAAGTGATGTTTCTGCTCCGCAAATTAGTGGTAGTCCTTATACAGGCTTAACAGGACCAGGACAATTTACAACTTCAACAGGTGCAGTTACTTTTCGTTTTACTTCTGATGGAGCAACAGTCGCTCCTGGTTTTAATGCTACTTATTCATGTAATACTATCCCTGAACCAGTTGCTTCCTTTTCTGCAAGTGCATTGACCATTTGCTTAGGCGATTCTGTTCAGTTAACAAATACTTCATCAGATGGAACTTCATTTCTTTGGTCGACATCAACCGGTGGATTGTCCAATTCTTCAGCAGAGAATCCTTATTTGTTTGCGAATGCAACAGGAAGTTATGATGTGACATTAATTGTGAATAATGCAACAGGTGCAGATACGATTATGAATACCTTAAATGTGGTTGTGGAGCAATCACCAATCGCGGATGCAACTTCTAACGGGACTAATTTTACTTTAGGAAATGCAACGGTGTACTTTACCAATACAAGCTCCAACGCAACCAGTTATTTTTGGGATTTTGCAGACGGTACTACATCTATTGATACAAATCCTTGGCACACTTATTCTGCAACAGGCTCATTTGATGTTATTCTTGTCGCAATGAATAATGGTTGTCCAAATGACACAATGATTTTTACAATAATCGTTGGAACGGCAGGAGTAACAACTAATTCATATGACTTGCTGTCAATTTCTCCA
>JAJRQP010000225.1 GCA_024280195.1 Bacteroidota bacterium
ATTGATTCTGACGGGCAACATTTTCCTGAAGATATTCCTTTACTCGTTGCAGAATCGGAGAAGAATCCCGGTGCATTGATTATGGGGTCTCGAAATATGGAGCAAGATGGTGTGCCTGGGAAAAGTTCTTTTGGAAATAAATTTTCTAATTTCTGGTTCAAATTGGAAACATGGATTTCACTTCCTGACACACAAACAGGATTTCGATTGTATCCACTTGCTCCAATGAAGAAAATGAAGTTCTTTACCAAAAAATTTGAATTTGAAATAGAAGTAATTGTTCGGTTGGCTTGGAAGAATGTAAAGTTTATTCCGGTGAAAGTGCGTGTTTTATATGACATGGATGAACGTGTTTCTCACTTTCGTCCAGCAAGAGATTTTTTCAGAATTAGCGTTTTGAATTCTGTTTTAGTACTCGGCGCATTGTTTTACTATTACCCAAAGAGGTTGTTTTCAATGGATACCGTTCGCTTAATTAAACACGAAGCGATAAAGCCAGAAGAATCGAATCTTCGTAAAGCAACATCTCTAGGGTTTGGTGTATTTATGGGTATCTTCCCAATATGGGGCTTTCAGTTGCTCGTAGGAATTCCATTGGCTGTTATGATGAAGTTGAACAAAGTTTTATTTATCACTGCTGCAAATATTTCCATTCCTCCAATGATTCCATTAATTGTTTACGGAAGTTTACTTGTAGGACAGTTTTTCGTAGCTGGAGAAGTGGATGGTTCAGCAATATTCAATTATTCTCTAGATGATATAAAAACGAATGTCACGCAATACTTTATTGGAGCAATACTGCTTTCCGTCTTTGCATTTGTGTCAGTTTTTATTGTGAGTTTTATTCTCTTGAAAGTATTTCGTAAAGAACCAAAATAGCTTAACGAAGCGGGAATGAAGGATTACCGATTGACTTTTTTGTTACTTTTTTCAGCAATGGAAAAAAGTCAATCGAAGTTTAAGTCTGTTAAATCGGCTTAAATTTGTCATTTAATTTCTTAATTGAATAATGAGTTAAATAACAGTGAAGAAAAAACAAAAGAAACCTTGGCCAACCAAAGATGCAATGGAGCAAATTTATATGCAACATCTTTGGGGAGGGAATGAACATGAATTTTATTCTGGAGAAGGTTCACATTTTCCTGAGATAGTAGAGCCCTATATCGTTGCATTGACTGATTTTCTCACCTCTTTTGAAGAACCTCTTGAAGTTTGTGATTTAGGTTGCGGTGATTTTAATGTAGGGAAGGAGTTGGTTAAATTTTCTAAGAAATTCATTGCGATTGATATTGTGCCTGATTTAATTGTTCGTAATAAAGAAAAACATAAAGCGAAGAAGTTAGAATTTCATTGTTTGAACATCGCAGAAGATGATTTACCTTCAGCTGATTGCGCTATTGTTAGGCAAGTTTTGCAACATTTATCGAATGAAGAGATTCAAAGAGTTGTAAACAAGCTGAAGAATTATAAATATGTCATTCTTACTGAGCATCTTCCTGATGGTGAATTTATTCCTAATAAAGATATCATTTCAGGGCAAGGAACAAGGTTGAAAAAGGGGAGTGGAGTGGATTTACTTACTGCTCCATTTAATTTGAAGGTAAAAAGCGAGAAGGAATTGCTTACTACGTTTTTAAAAGAGGGGAGTGGGAGAATTGTGACGGTTGTTTATGAGGTGTGACTAATTTTTCAGTAAAGAAGATAGATTTACTTTCTTCGTATAAAACAAACAGTTATTCGCACTAGGTTCGCTTGTTTCATAGAATAAGATATAATTGTCAGAATCAACAGTGGTGGAGTAGATGCTCGCTTCGTAATCAATCGTGTGAAGTTCTAATCCATTGCCTGTGTTATTCATCATGGTGCCTTCTGAAAATAGATGTCGAACAGAACAAATACGTTGGAACGAAGATGTGTCAGCTGCACAGTAACTCGCCATTGTTTCTTGCTCGTTAAATGGAATTAACTGATTATGAATATTACCAGAAAGGGTGATGATTTTTTCTTCAGGATAACGTAACTTTTGTTTTAAAACATCAACATACATAGAACTATCTCGATTCTCTATTTGGTATTCATGAGAGTTATCAAAAAAGAAAAGGTGTATGCTTTTGTTCTGACTGCATGCAAGAATTAAATCAAACCACGCTTGACTATTTCTTCCATCGGTATTTTCCTTCAAGAAGAATTGAGATTGCAACAAGTTCTTCTTTTTAGAATGCTTGATAAATTGTGCAACTTCTAATTGTGGCAATTCAATACCGACAGAAATGCTTCCTTCTTTGTTGATAATAAGTTGTGCGAGATACTCTACCAATAACGCAGGTTCTTGCGTTCCGTGCATTTCTCCAATCATGATAGCATCAAATGGTTTAAATTTTTGATAAGCACTGTCGTTTAGTTGCTCAATTGAAGAAAAAGTAATAGCATTCTCCTTTAAATAACTGACAAAATCTTGTGAGAAAGATAGGATGGGAAAGAGGATGGAGAGAATGAGTTTCATAGAGATTTGATAGTAGGGGAAGCTTTTTTCATTGACCATCTCCCTGAATTTATTGAATTATAAGGAATAATTCCCAAAAGTTTGAATTTGTGATTAATAGTCCAGTTTCCCTCGAAGGAATTCGCTTTATCATTAAATGAACCTTTGTATTTAATTGTAAATCCAGGTTTATTTTTCTTAATAGCAATAGTGTTTTTCTTGAAATAATGAAAATTAGGGTATTGTTTAGTAAACTGAATCTCTGTTTTTATTATCTGACCCTTGATTGATGCTAATTCAGGATGTGCTCCTAATCCTTCTGTATCTATTGATTCTCCAGTGAATTTAGAATTGTCTTGTTCAATATTTAGCTTGAAAAAAAGCTTTTGATTTTGAAGTTTGCCATAACTTTCACCGTATACTATCTCTCCAACCCAAATACCTTCAATTTCCATACTTTTTCATATCATTTATAAACCCCCATCATCTTCAAATAACGAACCTCTGCATCCTTAATCACCACATTCACTCGTTGCGCATCTTCTTCCGAGAACTTCAACACAACATCTACATCTGCATTTGTCTCAGGATTCAAAACGGCTAAAAATTTGCAACTTGGCATTGCTTCCATACTTACTTTTTTCTGCAAATGCTTTGCTACGAGTTCTTTTACAATATCCATTTGAGCAACGCCAGGTGTTACAGGATTACCCGGAAAATGCCCTTTAAAGATAGGGTGATTCTTATTAATGGTAATAGCGTAACTCGTAGAATCTTCATTCTCAGTTACTTTATTTAAAGTGTAAAAATCTGTTTTTCCGAGCATTAGAATTTCGTAAAAATGATATTTGGAATATCCTTGTTAAACACAATATTAGTGAATTTATAAACAATTTTATCGGCTTCGGTCTCTTTCAATGTCAATTGACGTAAAGAAATTGTTTTCTTATCAAAGACCATCTCGATAGAAGAGATGTATTTCGACATGCGCGAACTTTTTGGTTTTAAGATCAGTTTGTAATTCTTAGCATTCTCAAAATAACTAATAGTAAACTCTTTTTCATTCAGAAAATCTCCATTAAACAATTGCAGCATCAATCCTTGCACCTTCTTGACAATTCTATTGGAGGTAGAATTCACAACCTCCTTACCATTCTCCTTCATGCGTACTTTCTTGCCGTCAATGAGAATGATTTGTTTCTTTGGAGACAGGTGTTCCCAACGAATTTTATTCTCCTTCTCGTAGTGCATTCTTCCTGTTGCTTTCTTGGTAGAATTAAACATACTTGAATAAATTTCTTCTGTGAAGTTACCAGAAATTGAGTTTGTTTTCTTTGCCTTAGAATTGATGAGTTGCTTGCATGTCGCAACATTTTTAACCTTGGTGTAAGACTGTGAGATTCCTGAATAAGAAATCAGTAAAAATGCGATTAAGATGTATTTAACCATGTTGTAATTTATGTATAGTCATCGTGGAAGCAAATAATATACCATTCGCTTTTGCTTCTTGAATGTAGTCTTGTAAAACAGTTGCTGTAATGTCTAAATTGTCGTGTAATAAGACGATGTCACTGGCTTTGGTTTTACTTACTAATCGTTTTTTTAATTTTGTTGCATCTTTATTTACGGTGTCGTAAGATCTTAGTGACCAGCCAATTGAATGAAGTTTTAATTCTTTTAGTGCTCGGGCGAAATTTGGATTGGTATAACCAATTGGTGCTCTAAAGATTGGGATTCTATTTCCCGTTAATTTTTTCAACGTTGCTTGAGATTGCGTTAATTCTTTAATTAGTTTAGCAGTAGAAAATGTTGCCATTAAGTTATTGTGCGTATAAGTATGATCTCCAATTAAATGTCCTTCAGAAAGAATTCTAGCAATGATTTCGGGATGCTTTTCTGCTTTATTTCCAATGAGAAAAAAGATGGCTTTTACATTTTCTTCTTGGAGAATGTCTAAAATTTTCGGCGTGTTTTCTGGATTTGGACCATCATCGAAAGTTAGCAATACTTCTTTGTTCTTTAAGCGAATAAGCGAAGGTAGAAAGTAGTTGAATTTCAGAAGAAGAACGCCCAATGTTAGAATAACTGAGAAAATAATTGTTAGCAAAATGATGATCCAGACAAACCAAGGAGAGTCACTTAAAAAAATGCAGGTTAGCGTAATCAGCGTTGCATAAACAAGAATATTTATGCGGTGCTTCATCCTTTTTTTAGCAAGATTAATCCCAGGTTACTTTTGCATAAATCGTTAACAATAAGTGCATAGTTTGCATCATTGTTTGCTAAGAAATCATGTGCAATGTGCATAGCAAAGGCTGATGAAGAGTAGTGTAGCCCTGTGTTTTTCAGATAGTTAACTACTTCTTTTTTGGAGCTTGTATTTTTTAGAACAGTGCCAGACGACAAAAGTAAGTCGACTTGAGGACAATTTTCCTCGGCTAAAAACTGCTGTATTTCGTCATCTATATTTGTCGAATTGAAATTCGTCTTAACTGCTTGAATTCCAACTTTACTTTTTTCTTTTTCTCCAGAAATAGCAAAGAAGGATGCTCCCGATGCCAATGGATAGTCATTAGATATTAAACTCGGTTGCACCAATTCTAAAAAATCTATTTTCTCTTCTGCCGCTCCGACAAGTACGTTTTTTTTACCATCATTGATACACAAAATGGCGTCAATTAATGAGACTTCAAACGAAAGATTGTTTTGGGTATGCGTCATATTATACGCATGATTGTTTAAACCAAGTGAAATCTGTCCACCGATTGTATTATGCGTAGATTGTATAAAAGCTGTTGGAGAAAGAAAATCACTTGTTGATGTAATAAATGTATTCAAGAACTTTTCAGTGTCTTTCAAGCAACCTAGGGCTGTTCCAACAACGATAGAATCGAAATCTTTGTCCATGACATTTTTGCATTCCATAGCACACGTTAATCCCATTCGAAGAATTGGACTTAATCTACGCAAAGAGTTTCTAGGAATAAATTCTTTGTAATCGGGAGCAACGACATCGTTCTCTTTGTCAAAATCTCGCAATGAAGCATAGACATTCTCATTACGAAATGAATCTTGATTAGAAATAGATGATATGGTGTGGATGTAGTACATATGAGGGTAAAAATAGTCATTTTTTACATAGATTATTCTTTCTTTTAAGCTTAATTCTCTAAGGTTAGAGTTGCGAACTCCGTAGGGGTAAAACCTCTACACTTTAATAAACACATGCGTCAAATCCTCATAGGTTTTGTTTCTACGAAGCTAGGATTGAAATTCTGAAAAGAATATTGAGCTCCGTAGGAGTAAAACCTCTACACTTTAATAAACACATGCGTCAAATCCTTATATGTTTTGCTTCTACGAAGCTAGGATTGAAATTCTGAAAAGAGTATTGAGTTCCGTAGGAGTAAAACCTCTGCACTTTAATAAACACATGCGTCAAATCCTTATATGTTTTGCTTCTACGAAGCTAGGATTGAAATTCTGAAAAGAGTATTGAGTTCCGTAGGAGCAAAATCTCTACACCTTAATAAACACATGCATCAAATTCCTATAGGTTTTGTTTCTACGAAGCTAGGATTGAAATTCTGAAAAAGAATATTGAGCTCCGTAGGAGCAAAACCTCTATATATCTAGCAAATGAAACTCTTCAAAAGCCTCAGAGAGGCGGCATAACAG
>JAJRQP010000226.1 GCA_024280195.1 Bacteroidota bacterium
ACTTAATCGAGAATGAATGTTGTAGCGATATATTAAACCACCTGCAAGATGCATGTTTTTATAAGCAGCAAATTGGTTGAGATCACCTATATATGAAGAACCTCCAATCATTACACCTAATTCTGATTTAGAAAGGTTGGTATGATATTGCCCAAAAGACAAACAATTGAGCGCAAAAAGAGTGATAAATAGGATTCTAATTCTTAACATATGCATGTAAATAACGCAGAAGTATTGAGAAAATTGCCTAGAACTCTTAGTGAGAGTTAAAATCTCTCCTCAACTTTCGTTAAAAAGCGATCTAGATTATCATTTTTCATCAATTCTTCAGAACCGATGATAAAAATACTTTTACATTTAAAATTCTTTAACCACATCTCAAAGTTAGATATCGCAACCTGTAGAGTCCCGTTTATATCTATTTTTTGAGTAGGTAAATGTCTTTCATCAAAATAAGAATGAATCGCATAGGTGTCTTTGTCAATGTCTTGGTTTTCATTAATTAACAATAAGCCATCCACAATTTGATCGCCCATTTCAAACTCATGATCGTTTACTTGAACACCTATTCTTGAAGCCCATTCGGAGAGATGAGCAGAAAGTTGTGAACCTGGTTGGAGGTAAATATTTTCTAATTTCATTGTTCTTCGCCCTAATTTTAGCGAGCGCAAATATAAGTAAACAATCTTGTTTTGTTACATTTTCAATCGAAAAGTTCTTGTATTCTTTCCATCGGTCTTGCAATCACCGCTTTATTTCCAAGGACAATAATTGGACGCTCAATTAATTTCGGGAACTGAACCATTGCATCAACCCATTGATTATCAGTCAGTAATTTTCCTTTAAAGTTTTCTTTGAAATCGGGTTCTCCTTTCCTAATTAGTTCTTCCGCAGAAATCTCTAACTTAGTAAGAAGCGATTTTAATTCTTCTTTCGTTGGTGTTTCTTTTAAGTATTCAATAACTTCAAAGTCTTTGCCTTCTTCTTCCAAATAACCGATTGCACATCTACTTTTCGAACATCTAGGATTATGGTATACTTGTATTTTTTCGTTCATTTTTTTATATTTTTAGGAGTAAAGCAGTTAAGAATGTCAGAAGTTAAGGAGGAGGTTGACTCGCGCCAACTAATTAACTACTCTAACTACTGACATTCTAACTCCCCCTTTCTTAACTATCAACTCCCATAAGTCATTAAATACGCTTTCAAGAAATTGTTTAAATCACCATCCATTACAGCATCAACATTTCCAGTTTCAAAACCTGTTCTTACGTCTTTGACTAACTTATAAGGATGCATCACATAATTTCTAATCTGCGAGCCCCATTCTATTTTCTTTTTATTAGCTTCGATTTCATCACGTGCTTCCATTCTTGCACGGTATTCCAATTCATACAGTTGTGATTTTAATAATTGCATTGCTTTCTCTTTATTTCCAAGTTGAGAACGAGATTCTGAGTTCTCAATGACAATTCCTGTTGGGGCATGTCGCAACCGAACTGCTGTCTCAACCTTGTTTACATTTTGTCCACCAGCGCCACCAGAACGAAAAGTTTCCCAAGTGATATCTGCTGGATTTACATTGATTTCAATGGTGTCATCCACCAAAGGATAAACATAAACAGACGCAAAGGATGTATGTCTCTTCGCATTAGAATCAAACGGGGAAATTCTCACCAAACGATGCACTCCATTCTCTCCTTTTAAATAACCGAAGGCAAAATCTCCAGAAAATTCGATGGTCACTGTCTTGATTCCAGCAACATCGCCTGCTTGATAATTGAGTTCTTTAATTTTATATCCATTTTTCTGTCCCCACATGGTGTACATCCTCATCAACATAGATGCCCAATCACAACTTTCTGTTCCACCAGCACCTGAAGTAATTTGGAGAACAGCACTTAAAACATCCTCTTTTCCAGAAAGCATGTTTTTCAGTTCTAATTCTTCAACCTGGTCTTTCAGTTGAAAAAATTGTTGATTCACATCCTCTTCATCCCCCTCACCTTCTTTGGCAAATTCATACAAAATCTCAACATCTGCAAGTGCATTATCTAACTTCTCATAGGCATCAATCCAAAACTTTAAGGTTCGGATAGACTTCATTTGCAGCTCTGCTTTCTTAGAATCATTCCAAAAATCAGGGTCTTGAGTCTTTAGCTCTTCCTCTTGTAATTGCCTTCTTTTTTCTTCAATTTTCAGGTAAATTCCAATAGCATCGATTCGTTCCCGAGTGTCTTTAAGTTGATCTTGATTTATCATGTTGAGCAAATTTAACTAAAAAGTTTAGTAATTCTTACGATTAAACCACACAAGTGCTTTCAAAGAATGAGAAAAATTTTACTTTTGTTAAAACGAACTATAAAAAGTAGAATATGAATATTCCAGAGAATTTAAAATACACAAAAGACCATGAATGGATTAGCATTGATGGAGATGTAGCAACAGTTGGTATTACTGATTTTGCACAAGGAGAATTGGGTGACATCGTTTACGTTGAAATTGAAACGGAAGGCGAAAGCTTTGCTATTGAAGAAGTATTCGGTTCTGTTGAGGCTGTTAAAACTGTTTCTGATTTATTCATGCCTTTGAGTGGTGAAATCATCGAATTTAATGAAGAGTTAGAATCAGAACCAGAAACGGTTAACTCTGATGCTTACGGAAAAGGCTGGATGATTAAAATTAAACTTTCTGATGTTAGCGAAATTGATGGATTATTAGATTCAGCTGCTTACGCAGAATTAATCGGGTAATTTTTTCTCAATTGAGTTTACGCATATCCATTTTAGGTATTGTTTGGTTGTTAGCAATGATTTTACTTTTTCTAACTCCCATTAAAAATGATGCGCCTATATATTTCAATTTGGTCCCATCTAGAGCAATCATTTACTTCTTTTTATTTTGGGGGTTTACACATATTTGGATAGGGGTTCTTAAAAAACAACTTAGATACAATCATCTAAAAAAGAAAGCTTTTGGAATTGTTCTAGGAGTTGCCTTTGGTATTTGCACTCTAACTGAGATTTTACTTTTTGCATTTGGGAACACCGGTTTCTTTAACTATTGGAATTTGATTTTAGGGATTCTAGGTGCATCAACAGGATTAATGACCTTTCGTTTATTATACAGATCTAGTTATTGATTTTGTGGTACGTGATTTGTTAGTATAATTTTATATATTTACATTCTAATTCAACAATTATGGAATTAAAGAAAAGCGAGAACGCTAACATAGAAAAATTAAGAACTCCAATCACCTTGATGGGATTGCTGTTCATTGGAAGTATTGTACTTGCATCATTCTCTTACACAACAGTTGAAGAGAACAATTTGAATGCTGGAAATGGAGAAAATATCGCTGATATTCAATTCATTGAGCAACCTGAAGATCAAGATACGCCGCCGCCGCCACCACCACCAGCAGTTGAGGCGCCACCAGAAATTACAGAGGACATTGTAGAGGAAGAAAATACAGAAGAAGAACCAGCTCCTGTTGTTCAAACACCTCCACCAGTTGCTGTTGCACCTGTTGAAGAAGTTGTTGTTGAAGAAGAAATTATTGATTTCCCAGATGTTGAGGCAGGTTTCCCAGGTGGAGCTGCTGCGATGCAAAAGTGGATTGCTGATAACGTAAACTATCCTCAAACAGCTATTGAGATGAACGAGCAAGGAAGAGTTTACCTTTCGTTTGTTGTTGAACCTGACGGGAAAATTTCTAACATCGCTGTAGAAAGAGGTGTGAGTTCAGACTTAGACAGAGAAGCAAAAAGATTATTGCGTAAGATGCCTAAATGGAACGCAGGTGAAGCTAGAGGTAGAAAAGCAAGAACACGTTGTAGATTGCCAATTAACTTTACATTGAATTAAAATTCAAAAAGTATTAGATAATAAAAAACGCCTTGAGAAATCAAGACGTTTTTTTTATGCATTAATTCTGAATCAAAAATAAATCAAGACTAATTATTGTTTTTTACTTTTTTCTATCGCTGTAAAAAGTAACAAAAAAATCTAGAAGTTTTTAAAGGTGATTGCTACGCATCGACCGATCATTTCGTTCCTCATGCTCTCTTGCTGCGCAACGCAATTCCGAACGACGACAGTCTATCACTGCAAAAAACTTCATGGGGTATCGACAAAATTTCACTTCGAATTCCGACCTTGCCTCTAATCTGAATTAAAAACTAGTACGAACTCGTCGCTCCACCGATATTCTCAATTGGATGCCATGTCGTTTTCACTTCTTGGCAATCAGAAATCATGTATAAGTTTTGTGCATCTGCATCCATCCAGTTATCATCGTAATGATTGATTCTCTTCAAGTTCAATGCAGCGCTTTCTCTCAATTCTAAAATGATTGCTTTGTCAGTTCCTGCATAAACAACTCCGTTTACATCCATGTGTGTTGTTAACGGCTTAATCATCTCAGAAGGTTTCCCTGTCAGAATATTCACCACTCCACCAGGTACATCCGAAGAATTTAACACCTCAGCAAAAGTGACAGCACATAAAGGCAACTCCTCAGCAGAAAGAACAACACAAGTATTTCCTCCAGCGATAATTGGTGCTACCACGGAAACTAATCCGATAAGTGAAGTTGTTTGTTCTGCAATCACTCCTATTACTCCTTGTGGTACATGTACCGAAAAGTTAAAGTGGGAAGAGGCAACTGGATTAATTGACCCCAACACTTGCGTGTATTTATCGCACCAACCAGCATAATAAATCAATCGATCAATAGATAAATTTACTTCTTTCTCAGCCATTGCTTTAGAGGAACCTTGAAACTGCAATTCTTCCACAAACTGCGCTTTTCGACCTTCTAGCATTTCAGCGATTCTATACAGAACTTGTCCTCTGTTAAAAGCAGGTCTTTCTGCCCATCCTCCAAATGCTTTTCTAGCAGCAACAACCGAATTCCGCACATCTTTTCTAGATGACAAACAGATATTACCTAGTTTTTGCCCTTTTGCATTCTCTGGAGAATAAAAACGCCCTGATTCAGTTCTAGGGAATTTACCTCCGATATATATCTTGTATGTTTTTAAAACTTCCAATCTTTCCATGATTATTTCAATTTAACATAAGCACTTAAACCATGAAGTCCCCCTTCACGACCGAACCCACTTTCTTTATAACCTCCAAAAGGCGAAGTAGGATCAAATTTATTATACGTATTTGCCCAAATAACTCCTGCATTCAACTTAGTTGTCAAATTGAAGATGCGAGAACCTTTGTCTGTCAAAATACCTGCTGCTAATCCATAAGGAGAATTATTAGCCTTCTGAATAACCTCATCCACTGTTCTAAATGTTTGAATTGTTAATACAGGACCAAAAATTTCTTCTTGAACAATGGTACTTGATTGCGCCACATCCATAAACAATGTTGGCGGG
>JAJRQP010000011.1 GCA_024280195.1 Bacteroidota bacterium
ATTGATGATGCTGCATTGCTTTTAGAAGTAATGGCTGGTGAAGATGAGTTTGATGGAACTGTTTCTTCTAAGAAAGTGGATGATTATTCTTCAGTAGAAGAACTCAAGAATTTAAAAATTGCTGTAATCAAAGAAAGTTTTGATACAGAAGGTTTAGATCAAGAAATTAAAACGCACCTAGAAAACACCATTAACGAATTAAAAGATAAAGGACATCAAGTAGATGAGGTTTCTTTTCCTTATTTAGATTACATGGTGCCAACCTATTATGTCTTAACAACTGCAGAAGCCTCTTCTAATCTTTCTCGTTTTGACGGAGTTCATTATGGATATAGAAGTCCAAATGCTGAAGGGGTAGAAGCAACCTATAAAAAATCTAGAAGCGAAGCTTTTGGTCCAGAGGTGCAACGTAGAATTATGGCAGGAACCTTTGTTCTTTCTCACGGCTACTATGATGCGTATTATACCAAAGGACAAAAAGTAAGAAGAGTATTGCAAGACAAAACAAACGAAATTTTAAAAGAATACGATGTGATTCTCTTGCCAACCACTCCGACCACTGCTTTTGAACTAGATGCTGTAAAGGATCCAATTGCAATGTATTTGCAAGATATTTATACAGTACATGCTAACCTAACAGGAAACCCTGCGATATCGGTTCCATTAGGGAAGCACAGTAATGGCATGCCGTTTGGAATACAGGTGATTGCAGATCATTTTGAAGAAAAGAAGATGTTGAATTTTTCTAGGTTGCTAGAAAGTATAGAGGTGAAATAATGAAGATAGTTGGAGTAATTGTAGTTTTATTTTTGTCAGGATTTATTCTTGCACAACCGGCCTATAACTGGTCAAAAGAAGATAGTTTGAAGGGTCAACAGATGATTCAAACCATTGAGCAAAGCTTGGATTACTTTTATGCGGAGAATTCTCCAAACAACAATTATGATTCTATTATTGAGGTGCTCAATTATGAAAAAGATTCTATCCCAACTTTTTCAGATGAGGTGTATTGTGAACGTTTAGCAGAAATGAATGAAATGAGTCCGTTTCATTTAGACTGCAATCCAACAACATTATCTACCATTAAATTCTTCACAAAGAAAAGAAGAGGTTTTGCCCGTGTTGTTCTAGGTCGTTCGGCACTTTACTTTGATATGTTCGAAGCAAAATTAGCAGAACATAACATGCCCATCGAATTGAAATACCTTGCTGTTATTGAGAGTGGATTGCGCCCACAAGTAAAATCTCGCGCTGGAGCACTTGGTTTATGGCAATTTATGTATGCTACAGGGAGAATGTTTGGTTTGAAAGAAAATTCTTACATCGACCAAAGAATGGATCCTGAGTTAGCAACAGATGCTGCTTGTAGGTATTTGAAAAAACTTCACGGAATTTACAACGATTGGAATTTAGCACTGGCAGCATACAATGCTGGTCCTGGAAATGTAAACAAAGCAATCAGACGTTCTGGAAATAAATTAACGTATTGGGAGGTTCGACCATTTTTGCCAAGAGAAACACAAGGTTACGTTCCCAACTTTATTGCAGCGGCTTATTTATTGACCTATCATGCTGAACACAACATCATTCCAATGGAAGCAACTATTCGCTATCCTCAGTTGGATACCATGTGTTTAACTAAAGGAGTTCATTTTTCTACCATTGCTCAATTACTTTCTATGGAGGAAGAGGAAATAGGAAGGTTGAATCCTATCTATAAAAAAGATTACATTCCAAAAACGAACCCTTCTCAGTGTATTTCGTTGCCTCATCAAAAAATAGGAGAGTTAGTTAGCTTGGAGGATAGTCTTTATGCGTTAGAATTAGCTGGATTTGAAAAATTGACACCAAAAATCCCGAAAGAATCAACACCTAGAAACACAACAACTAAGCCCAGACCAACTAGCTCTACATCTTATCAATACCATAAGGTTAGAAGCGGAGAAACATTAGGAACAATTGCTTCAAAATATGGAACTACCGTTTCTACAATACAAAGAATGAACGGCTTGCGTTCAACTAAAATATATGTTGGGCAACGATTAAAAGTTAAAAAAGGAAAATCAACGAGTAACTCAACAAGAACAATCTCTTCTGGCAAAAAATACTACGCTGTACGAAAAGGAGATACGTTTGGTAAAATTGCGCAACGCCACAGAATGTCGCAATCACAATTGAAGCGATTAAATCCTAGAATCAACATAAGTAAGTTGAGTATAGGTCAAAAACTTCGAGTGAAATAA
Source organism: Bacteroidota bacterium (assembly GCA_024280195.1). Lineage (GTDB taxonomy): Bacteria > Bacteroidota > Bacteroidia > Flavobacteriales_D > Crocinitomicaceae > UBA4466. Next base: position 2,244 of record JAJRQP010000011.1, read on the forward strand.
ACCTTGCTCGATTTTTGTTGCTAGTGCAAAAAAACTTGCCAAATGAAGACATTAAAAATTACATCGATTCTATTTTTATCCTTTCTTTTATCACTTACTCTCACACAATGTGAAAGTGGCAGAAAATTATCCAACGGTATGTCCGTAACAGGTAAAGTTGGAGAAATTCTCGTCGTTTGCGAACAAGATATTTGGAATTCTGGCTTACAAGAAGCACTTGATTCTCAATTGGTAAAATACATTCTACCTTATTTGCCAGATGTCCCTACTTTTCAGTTGACACACAGAACACCCAAGCATTTTACACAAGGTGTTAGACGTTTTCGCAACACGCTTTTTTTAAATATTGACCCTAATCACCAAGGAGAAAATGGAAAAATAGAAAAACGATTGGATGTTTGGGCAAGAGGACAAGTTGTTATTGACATCACAGGAAAAGATTACAACCAACTCTTAGATGCTTGTGTAAAGGGTCTTGGAAAAGTGCACAAAGAATTTGATGATGTATCTTGGAGAAGATTACTGAAGAACTTCAAGCAAAGTAGAAATAACAACCTCAAAAAAGCAGTCAAAAAGAATTTTGGAATAGAGATGGTATTACCTTCCCATTCAAAATTAGTGACTAAACGCAAGAATTTTTACAGAATAGAATTCCCCGCTTCTTCTCGACCGATTGAATTCAATGGGCCTGGTGGTACAGAAAACCCAGGAACGATATTTTCAGGAATTATGGTTTATCAATACAACTTTATTGATTCTTCGCAATTTGAATTGAAAAATCTATTAATGGCTCGTGATACAATGTTGAGATACAATGTTCCCTCTGAAGTGGAAGGAATGTACATGGGAACGCAATACAACCCAATTGTTTACCCAGAAGCGAATGCAATTGAAACCATTTATAAAATCAATGGCATTGAAACAAGAGGCATGTTTATGTTCAAAGGGAAACCAAAACATAGTACTGGTGGAGCCTATTGGGATTTTCACTTTCTCCATCCAACAAGAAACAAAATTATTTGCGTAAGTGGTTACGTTGATGCTCCTGTTACAACAACTTGGACGCACCCTCTTCGAGAAGTGCAAGCAATTTTAAGAAGTGTCAAACTTGCAGAATGAAAATTTCAGCAACTATCATAACATTGAATGAAGAACGAAACATCAGAAGGTGTTTGGCTTCTTTGGAGAATATTGCAGATGAAATCATCGTTTTAGATTCTTTATCAACGGACAATACCAAAGCGATTTGCAAGGAATTTAATGTTCGTTTTGTTGCTAGAAAATGGGAAGGATACGCAGCGAGTAAAAACTACTTAAATAGTTTGATTCAGAACGATTATATTTTCTCTATTGATGCTGATGAGGCGGTAGATGAGGAACTACAACAAGCAATTTTAAAAGTAAAGGAAAGAACAGACCCTGAGATTTATAGTGTCAATAGAATGACAAACTATTGTGGAAAATGGATCAAACATTCTGGATGGTACCCAGATGTGAAAATTCGGTTGTTTCCAAA
>JAJRQP010000227.1 GCA_024280195.1 Bacteroidota bacterium
AATTAGTAAAACGCTTCCTTCATTGATAATTCCCCAAGAATGAATAATTGGTTCTAACAATTGTGCGGAGAAGAGTCCAAAGAGAACCAACGCAATGTTGTTTCCTAAAAGAAGCATGGCGATAAACCTTGCTTCATTCTTATAGAACAATCCAAGAATTTTACCACTAAAAGATCCGCTAGACTTATCTAATTCGACTTTTAGTCGATTAGAGGATATGAATGCAATCTCCATACTGGAGAAGAATGCAGAAAAAATTAATGTTAAAATTATGCCTATTAGAGGAACTTCCATGAATTATTGTTTCAAGAACAAGATACTAATTAATCTGAAAAAAGGATAGAGTAAATGATTGATGATTCATTACAAAGCATCAAACCCGATGTCTTTTCTATAGTTAGCGTTCTCAAATTCAATTTTATCAATTGATTCGTAGGATTTTTTAAGCGCCGTTTTTAAATCCTTTCCATAAGATGTTGCTGCTAAAACTCTACCTCCATTTGTAATCACTGCGGGACCATCAGACGCTGTTCCTGCATGAAAAATCAAACTATCAGTGATTCCATTGAGACCATAAATTTGTTTTCCTTTGGCGTATTTCTCTGGGTAACCTCCAGAAACCATCATAACTGCCGCAACGCTACGTTCATCAAAAACAACATCTCTTTCGGATAAGGTTTGTGTTCCAACACCTTCAAATAAATCTAATAAATCAGACTTCAATCGTGGAATAACAACTTCCGTTTCAGGATCACCCATTCTGCAATTGTACTCAATCACGTACGGTTCATTTTTAACATTGATAATACCAAAGAAAATGAATCCTTTATAGACAATCCCCTCTTTCTTTAATCCTTTTATTGTTGGGATAATTACTTGGTTTTCAATCTTATCTAAGAATGTTGGGTTAGCAAATGGAACTGGAGAAATTGCTCCCATTCCACCCGTATTTAATCCTAAATCACCTTCTCCTATTCTTTTGTAATCTTTTGCTTCAGGCAATTTTTTATACGCATCACCGTCCGTAATTACAAAACAAGAAAGTTCTACTCCATCCAAGAATTGTTCGATTACCACCCGAGAACTTGCATCGCCAAATTTGGCGTCTGCGAGCATGCTCTTTAATTCTTTTTTTGCCTCTGGTAGGTTGTCAATAATCAACACTCCTTTTCCTGCGGCAAGTCCATCAGCTTTTAGCACATACGGAGCGTTCATTTTCTCTAAAAATGCATAACCTGCATCTAGCGTATCCTTCGTGAAGGTTCCATATTTTGCTGTTGGAATATTATGACGCTTCATAAATTCTTTTGCAAAATCTTTACTTCCCTCCAATTGCGCTGCTTCTTTATTTGGACCTATAACAGGTACTTTTGAAAGTTCTTCATCCGCTTCAAAAAAATCAGCAATGCCATTTACTAATGGATCTTCAGGACCAACAACAACCATGTTAATGGTGTTTTCAATCACAAACTTTTTTATTCCTTTAAAGTCTGATAATGATAAATCAACATTCTTTCCAATAGCCTTCGTTCCTGCATTACCTGGTGCAATAAACAGCTCTTCTAATATTGAACTTTGTGCCATTTTCCATGCTAGTGCATGTTCACGACCTCCAGAACCTAAAAGTAATACGCGCATATTTTTTAGTTACAGTGATTTAATATCGACAAGAACATTGCTGTTCCGTCTTCGTTTCCTAATTCTTTATCTGCCGCTCTTTCAGGGTGAGGCATCATTCCAAAAACATTTCTTCCTTCATTGCAAATTCCTGCAATGTTCAATATAGATCCATTTGGATTGGCGTCTTTGTTTACTTCCCCATCAGCGTTGCAATATTTGAATAGAATTTGATCATTTTCCTCCAGTTTATCAATCACAGCATCAGAAGCATAATACCTTCCTTCTCCGTGTGCAATCGGAATTTTATATGCTTTACGTGTATTCAAGTCTTTTGTAATTCCCGTATTTAACGATGCCGACTTTAAATGAATGTTTTTACAGATAAACTTCTGATTATCATTATGCAACAGTGCTCCATCCAAAAGTCCCGCCTCTGTTAAAATTTGAAAACCATTGCAAATTCCCATTACATACCCCCCATTGTTTGCATGCTTTATCACTTCTCCCATAATAGGAGAAAGTTTAGCAATTGCACCTGAACGTAAATAATCACCGTAAGAGAATCCTCCGGGTAGAATAACAAAATCAACACCCTTTAAATCGGTGTCTTTATGCCATAAACGTTCTACTTTTTGATCAAGAATGGTTTCTAATACATAAACGATGTCCTCATCGCAATTAGAACCGGGAAAAGTTACAACTCCAAATTTCATTTTAATAGTTTAAAATTATCTTGTTGCAAAATTAAGATAATTAGAAGGCTAAATCGTTAAATGGAATGAAAAACTTACTCACAGAAAAAGCAAAAACAACATAAAACAAAATAGAAGCAATTATTGTCCTTCTTTTTTCTGTAAATGCATACGGAATTATCAGTACCAACGGAGTAATGAGTAAACTCAAAGATTGCACTTTTTGATACGTTAATACTTCTAAAATAAACAAGGTGCTGAGCATAATTGTCAATAAGAGAAGTACTCTAAATGTTTTCTTTAATTTAATTAACCCAACATTAAACTTATAAAACAATCTTTTAGATCCTATTAGAACAAATAAAATTCCTGCTACCAGTATTAACCACGTGTCAATTGTAAAAATCTCTTTTGATGAACTGTTTAAGTCACTTAAACTGACTCTCTTTTCAAATGCATAATTAAAAGCTCCTGCATATATTAATGGAATAAGAATGCCGGTTACTGCGAGCATCGATTCTCGAAAAATAAAAGGCCGGTTAACCCATATCATTAAAAATAAAAATGGAATACCTAATAATAAGACGGGAAAAAAGGTACAGGCAACACCAAACAAAAAGGCAGCATTAAAAACTGCTCGTCTTCCGTCT
>JAJRQP010000228.1 GCA_024280195.1 Bacteroidota bacterium
AAAATAGCAGAATGTTCAGAATCAACAGGATAAATATTGACTCCATTTTCATAAGCTTCTCTGGTAATTAATTCTCCCGCAACTACCAAGGTTTCTTTATTGGCCAATGCAATATCTTTCTTTGCACGTATGGCAGAAAGTGTAGGTTTCAATCCTGCATAACCAACCATTGCAGTCAATACAACATGCACCTCATTAGATTCTACGACTTGCGACAAAGCATCTGAACCTGCATAAACATGGATGTCATGTTCCCATAATGCATCTTTCACCTTTGTGAACTGTGTGTCATCAACAATTACAACGGTGTTTGGTTTGTGTTTTAATGCTTGCTCAATTAATAAGTCTGCATTCTTATTTGCTGTTATAATTTGCAAATCAAATTGGTCGGGATAGTTTTCAATAACTTCCAACGCTTGTGTTCCTATTGAACCTGTAGAGCCAAGTATGGCAATTCCTTTTTTTTGCATAAACAAATGTACTATTTCTAAAATAGGTTGTAACCAAGTTGGAAGAAGTAATTATAAGAACTGAATCTTCAAATACTCAACTTATGCAAATCATCAAATTATTGCTTGTCATTTTTTTACCCGGAATATTGTTTTCTCAGAAATACTATCAGGGCGATTATCAAATATCTGCTTATCATGAGAGTAGCAATTTTAGAAATTTTCCTCAACGTGAACTATACAAAAAAGAGTTTATTGAAAAGAACAAAATTCGTTCTCTGACAGAAAAATCTAACGGTAAAGAAGAGCTCGTTATTCGTAAAACCTATTTTAATGAAAGAGGATTGGTAAAACAAATTACCACTAAGGATGATACCATTACCTACAAGTACATAAATGACACCGTTCTGAAATCGATAAGCATTGATGGTAAAAAAAAGAAAGTAATTAATTACAGCTATTTAAACGGGAAACAAATTGCAAAAGAAATATCTACTGATGGTGAACTTACCTCATTGTTCTTAACACAGTATAATGGTGAAAATAAAATTTCATTCACATCCTTACAGAATGGAAAAAAACTAAAAAACAATTATTTGCTTAAATACTATTATGAAAATAATGAATTGAGGTCTCAACAGTTTTATAAAAAAGGAAAAAAATTTAGAACTTGGGACTATTCTTGTTCTTCTGAAGGAAAAGAAGTAAAAGAAGTAAAAAAAGAAACAACTTTCAGCTTCTGTGAATATACAGAAGAAAGTAATGACGGTTCTTATATTGAATATGAAAGACGGCAGTATGGTAGCGCTATTTACCTCCATAAACGCTATTACAACAAAGACAGTACTCTATATAAATACGAGGACATCAATGGGAATGGTACTATTTATAGAAGTTCTCTATATACAAAAGACTCTGTGGTAGAATTAACTTTTGACACTAAGAATAGAGTACGTGAATCTACGACCTGGCAGTTATATACGTCAGGGAAAGCGAAAGCAGTCATTACCAAAATATACAATCGAAATAAATTGAAACAGACCAGAAGTGTTTTTTACGATGAACAGCGTAAAAAAGTAAAAACAATTAATCAATATGGCAAGAAAAAAAACATCCAAACATATCTATACAATGCAAACGGAATAATTACTGAAAAGAAAAGCATCAATAAAGGTAAAACTCATTACACTTATACTTACGATTACGAGTTCTATTAGTACTTTTGTCCTATGAAATACAGAATACTAACAATGGAAGAATTAGAAGTCTTTGATGAAGGTTTCAAGCAGTTTTTAATTGTCAATGGTGTTCATGCGGAAGAATGGGAAGAAATGAACCTCTCTAATAAAGAAAAGGCGGTGAGTTTAGTGGAACTTTTTTCCGATTCTGTCTTGCAAAAAGTCTATGAGAAAATAGAATTTTTAGAACACCGATCTGTATCTAGTTGTTTGGTTTTTAAGTTCAACAAAGAAAATATTGAATTAATTTCTATCAATGCAAAAGAAGGTTCTTCCGTGAACTTAGAAACTCCTGAATCCATTCACCAAGCGTTGCAAAACAATGCAGGTGAGTTATCTGTTTTTAAAACACAAAAAAATTATATAAAAAAACGGGAAGAAGAAATTCACGAATTATTGCAACAGGGGTGTGTTTTGTCGGAAGAGAGTTTTTGGAATTCGTTAGGCCAATTGATTTAGTCTTATCTTTGCATCGTGAAAGAGCAATTAATCAAACGTTTTGGAGAACATCGAGTTTCAGAACTTCCTGTCAAGGACGGAGAAATTCCATTACTTATTCTAGATTTGGAGCTAAAGACTCCCACAACAGTAATTGTTACCAATGGTTTAAGCAACTATAAAATGCCTGTTCCAGAAAAATGGGAAGGTCGAGAACACAATGAATTGTATTTTTGCCTACCGAGTTATTGGGAGTGGGAAGACACCAATAACCCTCAAATGAATTGGGTGTTTTACTGGATTCAAAGGTTAGCAAAATTTGTTATAGAGAAAGAAACCTGGTTTGGACACGGGCATACAATGCCATGTGGTGAGGAATTAAAACCCCTTTCTGCAACGATGAAGCAAAATTATTTTATGCTATCAGATCCATTATTACTAGAAAGAGAACTGGCCCCCGTAGTTCTTGAAGATAAAGAAATTAACTTTCTAAGTATTATACCTCTTTTTAGAGAAGAATTGGATTATAAACAATCTAAGGGCATGTTCAAATTTGCTGATAAGATGATTACCGCTGGTGTAACTGAAAAACTAGATGACTTTCGTGGGTTAATTACCAAACGCAAGTGGAGAATGAAACGAAAATAGTATCTAACTATAAATCTTTTACAATCATTGCTATTTGAACAGCATTTGTTGCTGCTCCCTTTCGTAAATTATCTGCAACCACCCACATATTTAAAGTATTATCTTGAGATTCATCTCTTCTAATTCTCCCAACAAATACATCGTTTTTACCCGCTGCATACAAAGGCATTGGATAGGTGTTCGTTGTCGGGTCGTCCTTTAAAGTAACACCTTCTTGTTGGTGTAAAAGTGAACGGACTTCACTTAAATCAAACTCATTTTCAAACTCAATGTTCAGAGATTCTGAATGACCTCCCATTACAGGAACACGAACAGCTGTTGCGGTAACATTTATTGAGGGGTCTAATATTTTCTTCGTTTCATTGGTTAGCTTCATCTCCTCTTTCGTGTAACCATTTTCTTCAAAAACGTCACAGTGAGGAATGCAATTTTGATCAATTTTATACGGATACGCCATTTCTCCTTCTACAGAATTTCTCTCATTCTCCATCTGGCTCATCGCCTTCATTCCAGAACCTGTAATTGATTGATAGGTAGAAACAACAACTCTTTTGATTTTATATTTTTCGTGTAATGGCTTTAACGCAAGAACCAATTGAATGGTGCTGCAATTTGGATTGGCAATTATTTTATCCTCTTTTGTTAAAAGGTGACCATTGATTTCTGGAACAATTAGTTTTTTGTCTGGATCCATTCTCCAAGCAGAAGAATTATCAATAACAACCGTTCCTTTTTCTGCAAATTTAGGCGCCCATTCTAGAGATGTTTGTCCTCCAGCAGAGAAAATTGCAATATCTGCTTGCCTATCAATTGCCGTTTGAAGTCCTACAATTTCACACGCTAAACCTCCAAAATCAATCGATTTCCCCACTGATTTTTCGGAAGCAACCGGAATTAGCTCCGTAATGGGGAAGTTAAATTCTCGTAATACCTTTAACATTATTCCCCCAACCATACCTGTGACTCCAACAACTGCAACTTTCATTACTTTTCTTTTTTTACTGATTTACGAGTCAAATTTAGTACATTTAAACATTGAAGAATCAATTTATGAAGTACTTTTTATTTTCTATCGCATTAATCCATCAGTTATTTGTATTTTCTCAAGTTACAGATGATTTCTCAGACGGTGATTTTACTGCAAATCCTATTTGGTCTGGAGACAACGCCTTATTTATTGTAAATGCTGGGCAACTCAATTCTCAAAGTCCTGGAGCAGCAATTTATTACTTAAGTACACCTTCAACATTTGCGTCAAATACGCAATGGTCATTCTACATAGATTTACAGTTTGCAACATCTGGTGCCAACTTTGTCGATGTGTATTTAACTTCAGACCTTGCTAATTTAACAAGTACATCTAATGGTTACTTTGTCCGTTTTGGAACAACTGCCGATGACATATCTCTTTATAAAATTGTTGGCGGAGTGGAAACAATTCTCATTGACGGTGTAGATGGGTTAATCAATAGTGGTTCAAGCAATCCTTTTAAAATATTTGTTTCGAGAACAAGTGCCAACAACTGGTCGTTAAGTTATGACGACGGTGCAACTGGTAATTTTGTTAGTGCAGGAAGTATTGTTGACGCGAGTGTCACAACAAGTTCATTCTTTGGAGTTAAAATTACACAGTCAAGCGCAGCAAGTCCTGTTAATAGTCATTTCTTCGATAGTATTCTAGTAGAAACTATTCCTATTGACGTCACCCCTCCAAATTTAATTTCTGCAACGGCAATCAATGCTAATTTAATCGATGTTCTTTTTGACGAGGCGGTTGATCCTGTTACAGCTCAGAATGTGGCAAACTATGATATTCAACCGTTTCTTTCTGCAATAAGTGCAACGATAGATGGTGTAAACCCCGCATTAATACACATTGTTCCTTCGTTTACACTTGTTAACGGTCAACCTTATACTGTTTTCACCAACCTGATTGAAGATGTTAGTGGGAATGCTTCCGGTTCTCAAAGTGCCGACTTTACTTATTTAATTGCTGAAGCCGTTTCTCCCGGAGATATTGTAATCAATGAGTTTTTGTGTGATCCGACACCTGTTCTCGGATTACCTTCCATTGAGTTTGTAGAATTGCATAATGTCAGCACGAAAGTTTTCAATGTGCAAAATTGGAAATTAGGGGATGATTCAACCAACGGAACGATTCGAGATGGATGGTTGCTTCCTGGAGAA
>JAJRQP010000229.1 GCA_024280195.1 Bacteroidota bacterium
GCGTTGACAGATACTACAGATTCATTATCAGGAAATAAAATTCCAAACGAATCAATAGTTGTTTACGATACTTCGGGTCCTTATTCTGATCCATCAATTGAAATTGATATTCACAAAGGAATTGAAAGAATTCGTGAAGAATGGACTGTGAAAAGAGGAGATGTTGAACGATTGGATAAATTTTCATCTGATTATTGCAACGAACGATTGAAAGATGCTAGTCTAGATCATCTTCGTTTTGATTTAAAAACAAGACCTTTAAAAGCAAAGGAAGGAATGAATGTTTCTCAGATGCATTACGCATTGAAAGGAATTATCACGCCAGAAATGGAGTACGTTGCTATTCGTGAGAATCAGAAAATTGATGAAATGACTCGCTTGTTTGAGCAGCATAAAGGCGAAGATTTTGGAGCCAGCATTCCGAAGAAAATCACAGCAGCATTTGTTCGTGACGAAATCGCAAGAGGTCGAGCAGTTCTTCCATCGAACATCAATCACCCAGAAGCAGAACCAATGATTATTGGTCGTAACTTCTTAGTGAAAATCAATGCAAATATTGGTAACTCAGCAACGACATCCTCTATCGAAGAAGAGGTTGAAAAAGCAGTTTGGGCTTGTCGCTGGGGAGCAGATAATATCATGGATTTATCAACAGGAGATAACATTCATGAGACAAGAGAATGGATCATTCGTAATTCTCCCGTACCAGTTGGAACCGTTCCAATTTATCAAGCATTGGAGAAAGTAAACGGTGTTGCCGAAGATTTAACATGGGAGATTTTTAGAGATACATTAATTGAACAAGCAGAGCAAGGAGTCGATTATTTCACGATTCATGCAGGTGTTCGTTTGCGTTATGTGCCAATGACTGCTAAAAGAATCACTGGGATTGTTTCTCGTGGTGGTTCTATCATGGCAAAATGGTGTTTAGCACATCATACAGAAAGCTTTTTATACACACACTTTGAAGATATTTGTGAAATAATGAAAGCTTACGATGTTGCATTCTCATTAGGTGATGGGTTGCGACCAGGTTGTATTGCAGATGCAAACGACGAAGCACAATTTGCAGAATTAGAAACCTTAGGTGAGTTGACAGAAATTGCACGTAAACACGAAGTGCAAACTTTCATTGAAGGACCGGGACACGTTCCGATGCACATGATTAAAGAAAATATGGAGAAGCAAATCGAGGTTTGCGATGAAGCTCCTTTCTACACATTAGGACCATTGACAACGGATATAGCCCCGGGTTATGATCACATTACATCAGGAATCGGTGCCGCAATGATTGGTTGGTACGGTTGCGCAATGTTATGCTACGTAACTCCGAAAGAACATTTAGGATTGCCGAATAAAGAAGACGTTCGAGTTGGAGTAGTGACCTATAAATTAGCAGCACATGCAGCAGATTTAGCAAAAGGGCATCCAGGAGCACAACACAGAGATGATGCATTGTCAAAAGCACGTTTTGAATTCCGTTGGGAAGATCAATTCAATTTGGCATTAGATCCAGAAAGAGCAAGAGAATACCACGATGAAACATTGCCAGCACAAGGAGCGAAAATCGCGCATTTTTGTTCTATGTGTGGACCGAAATTCTGTTCTATGAAAATTTCGCAAGAAGTACGTGACTTTGCAGCAGAAAATGAAATCGTTAATGATGAGGTTATCGCAAAAGGAATGGAAGAGAAGTCGAAAGAATTTGTCGAGAAAGGAAGTAAGGTTTATTTGTAAGGAATTAACAATTAACAATGTGTAATTAGTAATAGATGGACAAGAAAAATATAGTTCTGGATAAGACTTATGCTTTTAGCTTGAGAATTTTAAAAGATTCGGATTATCTCGAAGATCAACTATTTAATTCATTAATTACAGATTGCGACGAAGTTTTAAAAATACTTTTTTCGATTATTAGGTCTTCTCGAACTAACTTGTAAAGCATGGGTTATTACTAATTACACATTGTTAATTATTAATTAAATAAAATGATAGTATTAATTGCTCCAGAGCAAGACATAAAAAATGAAATTCAGATCCTGCATCAACTATTTGATGCGGGGTTAGAATTCTATCATTTTAGAAAACCGAGCAAGAATTTACAAGAACATCGAGCATACTTAAATCAAATTGATGTAAAACATCACGATAAAATTGTAACTCACTACTTCCACGAATTAGCAGGTGAATACAACCTAAAAGGAATCCATTTACAGGAGCAAGTGCGTTTGGATCTTGGTGAGAAACTCGATGATTTTGTTAAATCACATAGTGAGCGAGGCGAACAAGATTTCCTCGTAAGTCAAAAGCGAAGCGAGTCAAAAAGTGAAGCGGTCGAGAAGTCGAATTACAGGACATCGAGCGCAGCCGAAATGACAGTCTCTTCTTCCTTCCACGAGCCCACCGAACTTGAATCTTGCCAAACAAACTTCAGCTACCACCTCCTAAGCCCAGTTTTTTCTTCCATCTCAAAAAAAGGATACGAAGGCAAAGGATTTGATGTAAATGGAACAACAAAAACAATCATCGGAATGGGGGGAGTCAACGAAGAAACAATCGAAGCAACCTTAAAACTAGGTTACAAAGGAATAGGCGTTCTCGGTGGTGTTTGGAATGCAAAAGGTCCTCTAGACGCCTTTTTGAGAATCAAAAAGAAATACGATGAGGTTAGTTCCTTAACTTCTACTTCGGTCGAAGAGTCGAACGATAGTAGAGAGTCAACTTCAATAATTCATAATTCATAATTCTAACACACATGCCCTTCAAACGTCCATTTATTCTCACAATCGCTGGTCTCGACCCTTCCAATGGAGCGGGATTAACTGCCGATGTTAAAACTTTTGAGAAATTGAAATGCTACGGACTTTCTGTGTGTACTGCGATTACTGTTCAGAATGATGTTGATTTTAAAGAATGCCATTGGACTTCATTGGAAATGATGAAAGCTCAAATTGAAATTCTTTTCGAACGATTTGAAATTAAATTTGTAAAAATCGGAATTGTAGAAAATTGGTCCATTTTAAATAGAATTATTGACTTGATTCTGATTAAGAATTCTGAAATAAAAATCATTTTAGATCCAATTTTAAAATCAAGTTCTAATTTTGAGTTTCACACTGATAATGTGAACGAATTTGACGAAATTCTCTCAAAAATTTACCTTTTGACGCCCAATTATATTGAAATTGAGAATTTGTATGCAGATAAATCAATCGAAGCAACGATTGCTCACATTCAAAGTAAGACGAATATTTTCTTAAAGGGCGGTCATCGTTCTGACAAAGTTGGAACAGATGTCCTTTATTTAAGAAATGGGAAGCAATTTACGTTTAATTCAAAAGCGAAAAACATTTCAGAAAAACATGGAAGTGGATGCGTTCTTTCTTCTGCGATAACGAGTTACCTGTCTTTAGAATTTCCTATTACCAAAGCATGTTTCAAAGGTAAAAGATACACGGAGCGTTTTTTAAGATCGAATAAATCATTGTTAGGTTACCATGTATAAACTGTACTACATATCGCAGGGTAAAACCACCCAAAATCATCTCGAAAATATAAAAAGGGTTTGCGAGAAAAACTGTAAATTAGTTCAACTTCGTTTAAAAGATGTTTCCGAAGCTGAATATTTATCAGTTGCAAAATCAGCCTTGGAAATTTGTAATTCTTGCCAAGCAAAATTGATTATCAATGATAACGTATTTGTTGCGAATGAAATTGATTGCTATGGAATTCACGTTGGAAAGAATGATGAATCGCCAACCTCAATTCGAGAAAAACTAGGAGGTAATAAAATCATTGGGGGAACAGCAAACACAGTAGAAGACTGCCTTAACCTTATTAAGCAAAATGTAGATTACATAGGCTTAGGTCCTTACAAACATACGACAACTAAAAAAGTACTAAGTCCAATTTTGGGAATGACTGGTTTTCAATCAATTCTTTCAGAACTCAAAAAAAGAGGTCACAACACCCCAATATATGCCATCGGAGGAATCGAATTAGAAGACATCGACGAACTAATTAACCTCGGGTTTCACGGTGTCGCAATTTCTTCTGCATTAACAAAAGCAACTTCTTCGCAAAGCGAAGATGCACAAACCGACTCTGAGAATCAACGTCACCTTAAAACATTGAA
>JAJRQP010000230.1 GCA_024280195.1 Bacteroidota bacterium
AAAAGGTACTTGGGGTAGAGGTAAATACGAAGATAGCTTACAAAGATTCTATGAGAATGGAGTTTTAGAATATTCAGCAGAGTTTAATGATTCAGGAGAAGAGAATGGAAAGGTTCAATACTTTTATCCAAATGGGCAAGTAGAATTTGAATACAGTTCTGTAGATGGTGTTTATATTGGTAAGGCAACAAGATTCTACGAGAACGGAGATGTTAAGGAAAAAATAACTTACAGTGAAGATGGTTCTGTTCTAATGTCGGAAGTGAAAGAGTTGGTGAATCCTCCAGTGATTGTAAACGATCCAGGTCGTTCAGCTGAAAAAGCACCAAAAATAGATGTTATAAGAACGAAAGGAGCTACATTTAAGAAGAACGGTTATAATAAAGTTTTTAATGCGGATGATGAAATCTGGCAAGATGGAAACTTTAGAAATGGTGATCTTTGGGATGGAAAAGTTTATGAGTACGATTCAGATGGAATCCTACTAAAAGTAAAAGTGTTTAAGAGTGGAGTTTATCATTCTGACGGACAACTTTAATAGAAAAACGGTATAGTAAGAAAAGGCTCAGTTTGAGCCTTTTTTTTATGCAATAACTTGCTATATTTGTTAAAACGATCATCCTATGAACAAAATGAAAGGGAGAAACAACCTAGTTATTCCTGACTTTAATCAATCGCCTTGTGTTGACAAGGTCGGTGTAGAAGAAAGGGTTGCAAGATTTCAAACAAGAAGTATTAAAACTGAGGCAAAAATGCAAGGACTGAAAATGGCCTTGAACATGATTGACTTAACTACTTTAGAAGGTAAAGATACACCAGGTAAAGTGAAGCAGATGTGTTATAAAGCACAACATCTTCATGATGTACATCCAGGACTACCAACTGTAGCAGCTGTTTGTGTTTATCCTTCAATGGTTGGAGTAGCTGCAAAAGCAGTCTCCGGTTCAGGAGTGAAGGTTGCATCTGTTTCGACTGCATTTCCTAGTGGCCAAGCTCCATTAGCTGTGAAGTTAGCAGATACGAAATTCGCAGTTTCTGAAGGTGCTGATGAAATCGATATGGTTATTTCTAGAGGGAAATTTCTTTCTGGAGAATATAATTTTGTTTTCGATGAAATTGCTGCTATTAAAGAGGCATGTGGAGAAGCAAGGTTAAAAGTTATTTTAGAAACTGGAGAATTAGTAACCTTAGACAATGTTCGAAGAGCAAGTGATATTGCCATGTATGCGGGAGCAGATTTTATCAAAACCTCAACAGGAAAGATTTCTCCAGCAGCAACAATGCAAGTTACCTACACAATGCTTGAAGCAATTCGTGATTTTAAATTAAAAACAGGAATTAAAATAGGAATGAAACCTGCTGGTGGTATTTCTAATTCTAAATTGGCTTTGCATAATTTGGTGATGGTGAAAGAAACATTGGGAGAAGAATGGTTGACAAATGAATGGTTCCGTTTTGGAGCAAGTAGTTTGGCGAATGATGTACTTATGCAAATAATGAAAGCTGAAACGGGAATTTATCAATCGGCAGATTATTTTTCAAAAGATTAAAGGATGGCAAAGAAACAAACGAAGAAAGAAGGAGTTGTTACATGGGATTATTCTCCAGCACCTGAAAGCACAGGGCATATCAATTTGAAAAAACAATACGATCATTACATTGATGGAAAATGGGTAAAACCTTCTTCTGGAAAATATTTTGATACAATTAATCCTGCTAACAAAGAGAAATTAGCTGAAGTAGCTTATGGAAATGATAAGGACATTGACAAAGCGGTAAAAGCAGCAAGAAAAGCATATAAGAATGTGTGGTCTAAGATGGCGCCTTCTGAAAGAGCAAAATACATTTATCGAATTGCTCGCTTGATGCAAGAAAGAGCAAGAGAATTTGCTGTTATCGAAACATTAGATGCAGGAAAGGTAATTAGAGAGTCGAGAGATGTAGATGTACCGTTGGCTTGCAATCATTTTTTCTATTATGCAGGATGGGCTGATAAATTAGAGTATGCTTTTCCAAATAGGAAGGTTGAATCTTTAGGCGTTGCAGGACAAATCACTCCTTGGAACTTCCCATTACTGATGGCTGCTTGGAAAATTGCTCCAGCACTTGCGACTGGCAATACAGTTGTATTGAAACCTGCAGAAACAACTCCATTGACTGCATTGAAATTGGCTGAAGTAATTCATGATGCTGGATTGCCACCAGGAGTTGTAAATATTGTTACAGGTTATGGTGACACAGGTGCTGCTTTGGTAAATCACGATGATGTAGATAAAATTGCATTTACGGGTTCAACGGGAGTTGGCAAGATTATTCAAAAAGAAATCGCTGGAACGAATAAAAAAGCAACGTTAGAATTAGGTGGAAAATCGGCTAATATCATTTTAGACGATGCACCAATTGATCAAGCTGTAGAAGGAATTGTAAATGGTATCTTCTTTAATCAAGGTCATGTTTGCTGTGCAGGTTCTCGTTTGTTTATTCAAGAATCAGTTGCAGAGACGGTTATTGAAAAACTGAAACATCGCTTAAATTCATTAATCATCGGTGATCCAATGGATAAGAATACAGATATCGGTGCGATAAATTCTAAAGCACAATTAGCAACCATTGATAAGTATATCAAGATTGGTATCGATGAGGGAGCTACGATGTATCAGCCAGATTGCAAACTGCCAAAAGGAGGATATTTCTGTCCACCGACATTGTTTATGGATGTGGCGCAATCAAGTACTCTTGTGCAAGAAGAAATTTTCGGTCCTGTATTAACAATTCAAACATTTAGAACAGTGGATGAGGTAATTCAGAAAGCAAATAATTCTCCTTATGGATTAGCAGCAGGTATTTGGACAGACAAAGGTTCTCGTATCTTCAATTTGACAACTAAGTTGAATGCTGGAGTTATTTGGGCAAATACGTATAATAAATTTGATCCTACTTCTCCTTTTGGAGGTTATAAAGAAAGTGGGTTCGGTCGTGAAGGTGGACTTCATGGTTTAAGTGCTTATGTTAAATTGAAATAATCATGGAAAGATTGGAAGTTTTAAAAACATACAAGATATATATCGGAGGTAAATTCCC
>JAJRQP010000231.1 GCA_024280195.1 Bacteroidota bacterium
TTAGCTTCACTCAACATGATTTGTCTGAAAAGAACATATAATGCGCGTTGTTAAAATAAGGTTTTTGCTACACAACGCAAATACGAACAATGATTGCTTATCATTGCTAAAAACTTCGTGAGAAAATGGTCGATTGGCATTCGTTTTTATTAATTCTACATTCTTAATTATTCATTTATCCATTATCCCTATCTTTGCACCCTAATAATTAAAAATTCGTTATGTCTACAAGACCTGTTCGTGTGCGTTTTGCACCATCGCCAACTGGACCTCTTCATATGGGAGGAGTTAGAACTGCTTTATATAATTACCTGTTTGCAAAGAAACACAACGGAACTTTTGTGATTCGTATTGAAGATACAGACCAAACTCGTTTTGTTGAGGGAGCTCAAGATTACATCATGGATGCAATGAAGTGGTGTGGAATAATGCCAACTGAAGGCCCTGGAATTGGAGGAGACTTTGGTCCATATATTCAATCTGAAAGAAAGGCAATGTACCGTCCATATGCAGAAGAATTGGTTAGCAACGATAAAGCTTATTATGCGTTTGACACTTCAGAAGATCTGACAAAGATGCGTGAGCAAGCAAAAGAAATGGGAATGCCGAATTGGCAATACAACAGTGTAACGAGAGGTTCTATGCAGAATTCTATTTCTTTACCTTCCGATGAAGTTAAAAAGAGAATAGAAAATGGAGACCCCTATGTGATAAGAATGAAAATGCCTCGAAACGTAGACATTCGTTTTGAAGATGAAATTAGAGGTTGGGTTGTTGTAAACACTAATAACCTAGATGACAAGGTGTTGTTTAAGTCTGATGGAATGCCAACCTATCATTTAGCAAACATAGTTGATGACCACACCATGGAAATTTCTCACGTAATTCGTGGAGAAGAATGGTTGCCATCTGCACCATTGCACGTTATGTTATACGATGCGTTTGGTTGGGAAGCACCTAAGTTTGCTCACCTTCCTTTACTATTAAAACCTGATGGACCTGGAAAATTATCAAAAAGAGACGGTGATAGGCTTGGTTTCCCTGTGTTTCCAACAAACTGGACCACTGCAGAAGGGGATATATTCTCTGGTTATAGAGAAAACGGTTACTTTTCTGGTGCTTTTGTAAACATGTTGGCATTCTTAGGTTGGAACCCTGGAACAACACAAGAAATATTCTCTTTAGAAGAATTAGTAGAAGCGTTCTCATTGGATAGAGTTTCCAAAGCGGGAGCAAAGTTTGATCCTGACAAAACGAAATGGTTTCAACAACAATACATCCGTTCTACGGATGATGTTATTCTTGCAGAATTATTACAGAAAGAAATTGAAGGTGATTACCCTTTGGATAAATTGACTGAGGTTTGCCGTTTGATAAAAGAAAGAGCAACCTTTGTTAAAGATATTTGGGAAGAAGGTTCTTATTTGTTAGAAAGACCAACGTCTTATGATGAAAAAACGACACGTAAGAAGTGGAAAAATGATGCAGAAGCAAACATGCAAGAATTTAAAACCGTTCTTTCGGAGTTAGATGACTTTTCTCCAGAAACAATTGAGGTTGCTTTTAAGTCATTCTTAGAGAAGAAAGAAATAGGGGTGGGGGCAGTTCTTCCACAATTTAGACTCTTACTTTCTGGGAAAGGAATGGGACCAAGTATGTTTGATATCTCTTCATTCTTAGGAAAAGAAGAAACACTATATAGAATTGAAGCGGGAATTAAAGCACTTGCTGAAGCAAAAGCGAACGCATGAAACACACAATAGAGGTTAATGGAATAAAAGTTTATGCCTTTCACGGGTGCCTACCTGAAGAAGGTAAAATTGGTGGTCATTATGTTGTTGATGTTTCTTTGAAAACTGATTTTAGCAAAGCGGCAGCTTCTGACGAACTCATTGAAACCATTGACTATGTAGTTGTAAATAAGATTGTTGAAGAAGAAATGGCTATTCGTTCTAAACTCATTGAGCATGTTGGTCAGCGCATTGTAACCCGAATAAAAAAAGAGATTAACAACCTTAATTCTTTGCGATTAAAAGTGACTAAAATCTGTCCCCCAATCAATGGAGATGTAAATAATGTCGCAATAATCATCGAGGACTAAGATTTAGTTTAAATTTTTGTTACATTTGCCAAACAATGGTCTCTTGGCCGAGTGGCTAGGCAGTGGTCTGCAAAACCATCTACGGCGGTTCGAATCCGCCAGAGACCTCAAAAGAAATCCTTACTCGTAGAGTAGGGATTTTTGTTTTTATACAAATGCAAGCTCGCTTGTAAATTTGAATGGAAGCAAAAAGACCGCAAGCGCGATAGCGTTAGGGTTTCTTTTGAAAGTAAAACGAACAATCCTCGGTTCTTGTAAAAATCCGCTAGAGACCTCAAAAGAAATCCTTACTTGAAAGAGTAGGGATTTTTTCTTGCCACGAATGCACGAATAAAAAAGACATTCGTGCATTCGTGGTAAAAATTTATCCGACATACAAACGACAGTAATTGGTTAATAGTCGAATACTTAGTTTTTGTTGCTGAAGTTTGTATTATGAAGCATCAAAAAAGTATCACATTAAAGCATTTATTGATTAATGATAATAAGCAAATTGGATTAAAATTTTATCCTGACAAGGTCATTCATTCTCTCATTAAAACCCTTCCAAACCCAAAGTGGAGTAAAGAATTTGGGATGGTTTATCTTGCTAATAATTCGGTTAATTTCCAAAAAATTATGGAGACTTTTAGGGGGGTTGCTTGGATAAATTTGTCTTCTTTTAGTTCTAAGAGAAGTTTAGCAAAGGGAAGTACTCCAATTAGTGTCGATTCATACAGAAAAAGGACTGTTAAAGGTACTGAAAGCAGGTGTCCTGAGCAATTCTACCGTAAATTAGAGCTGAAAAACTATTCTCTCAATACAGCAAAAATCTACATAACATTATTTGAGCGATTTATGGATGCACACAAAGGAATACCTCTCTTAAATATTGATGAAGAGCAAATTAGAATCTATCTCCAGGGACTTGTACACCAAAATAGGTCGTCCTCATATATCAACCAAATGATTAATAGCATTAAATTTTATTATGAGGTTGTGGAGCAAATGCCGAATCGTTTTTATTCGATAGAGCGGCCGATGAAGAAAGAGAAGTTGCCTAAGGTTATAAGCGCAGAAGAGGTTCAGTCGATTATTAATAATACGAATAACATTAAGCATAGGTGTATTGTTAGCTTGCTATATTCTGCGGGGTTACGAAGAGGGGAGTTGCTGAGTTTGAAAATTGAAGATATCGATAGTAAGAGGATGGTAATTAATGTAAAAGATGGTAAGGGGAGAAAAGATAGAATTACATTATTAAGCCCAAGTGTTTTGATAGAATTAAGGAACTATGTTTTGCTCTGGAAGCCTAGGCCTAGTAATTACTTGTTTGAAAGTGTTTCTGGAGAAAAATACAGTCCCACAAGTATTAATAAGGTCGTTCGAGAGGCCGCGATTAAAGCAAAAATTAGAAAAAAAGTAACCCCACACATGCTTAGGCATAGTTTTGCAACGCATCTGTTAGAAAACGGAACGGACTTAAGGTCTATTCAAGTTTTATTAGGACACAGTAGTTCTAACACCACTGAAATTTACACACAAGTAGCAATTAATCACATTAAAAAGATTAAAAGTCCGATTGAAATGTTAAATTTATAGGTAAAAATATATGTTGGATATGTGTACCGGTACACATATCCGATTGTTAGGACGCAATCTGCCAGCCGCCGGCGAGTTTCTAAAAGCTGCATCAAATTTGGCTATTGAGTTCGCTGCAAACCAAAAAGAAAGTACGGATTTGAAAATTTGGATTTGCAAAGCTCCTCAAACTTTTTTGTCTGTAAATTAAATCAATCAACACATCTGGTGGGATAACAAACGGACGTTCTGACGTGTGCGCAAATCGGGACGGGGAATTGTACTTCGAAAAATAGACTGTGCAAACCACAAGTTGAATTTTTAAGCAATTGGTTTCGAGGAACTGAACCTGCGCGTATATGAAA
>JAJRQP010000232.1 GCA_024280195.1 Bacteroidota bacterium
GTAGATGAAGCAGATTACAACGCAATCAATGAGCGAAATGGCTATTATCAATCGGCGCAAATGCAAGGTTTTCATAACCTCGTTTGGTTTGATTACGACGTAAGAGATCAAATGTTTGATGGGCATTCTTACAACAAAGGAGGACGGATTTTACACATGCTTCGTAACTACTTGGGAGATGATGCATTCTTCACTGCGCTCAACCTTTATTTGGAGGAGAATAAGTTTAAAGCGGCTGAATTTCACCAACTTCGATTGGCTTTTGAAGAGGTTTCGGGAGAAGATTTAAACTGGTTTTTCAATCAGTGGTATTTAGGGTCAGGACATCCTACCTTAAAATTTGAGCAAACGGATGATCAAAGTGCAAATTCAATTACCATTAAGGTAACGCAAAAACAAGATTTAGAGCAATATCCTATTTTTAAACTGCCGCTAAACATGGTTACTTTTGATGATGCAGGAAGACACGTGCATAAAGTTGTAATTGATGAAGTGGAAGAAGAATTTACATTCTCCTATACTGGAAAATTGAAAGGAATTCTATACGACGAGCAGCAAATGTTACTAGGAAAAAAGCAAGAAGGCAAAACGACTGAGCAATACATCTACCAATTCTATCACGGAGAGAAATACGAAGCAAGAAAGGTTGGTTTAGAAAAAGGTTCCAAAGAGAAAACAGATGCAGGACAAAAATTAGTTTTGGATGCACTTTCTGATTCTTTCTGGGACATTCGTCGCATTGCAATTTCTAAATATTCTCGATTGAAAGATGAGCGCCGCACAGAAGGACAAGCGAAAATCAAAGAGATGGTTACAAGTGACCCTAAATCTGCCGTTAGAGCAGCCGCCTTAACTACGGTTAAAAAATTCATGACAGACCAAGAATTAGAAGTTCTTTATAAAGATAGAATCGAAAAAGATCAATCTTATGCTGTTGTTAGTTCTGCCTTAAAATCATACGGTTCTCTAAACCCTGACGAAGCAATGAAGGTTGCAGAGTCGTTAGAGAATGAAAACTCTTCATCTATGCTTGGTGGAATAGGTCAACTCTACTCTTCTCAAGGAGACGCAAGTAAATATGCGTTTTACGAAAAAGCATTCAACGGGAAAGTAATTCAAGGTTTTGATAAATTAGGTTTATTAAATTCTTTGACTGTTTTTCTGACAAGACAAGAGCCGAAAATTATTTTGAAATCAACTTCTATCTACCAGAAACTATCTGATGGAGGCGGAATGTACATGAGTATGTTTTTGCCGCAGAACACTGATTATCTAATTGAAAATATCAATAGCAAAACAAAAACGTTAAATACTGAGCTAGAACAACAAGTAGAAAATGATGAGGCACAGTACGCAACAGAAACAAGAAAAAAGTTAGCCGTTCTTGCAGAATGTAAAGCGAAATTTGAAGCAATGAGCAAAAAATAAAGGTTCCATGCTGAGAAAAATAGTTCAACAACTGAAAACTAAAATAACCTTTAAGAAACTTGTAAGAAGTTCCTTGCTGATTTTGGTTCTTGGGCTTGTTTTTGGTTTTATTACTAATGCTATCGTAGAGCAACGGTCAGAATTTACTTATAACTCTGTTGCTAAAATCCCAAGTTGTAAAACAGGCTTATTATTAGGCACCTCGAAGTATGTAAAAAGCGGAAACATTAATCAATATTACCAAAATAGGATTGATGCAACTGTTGAATTATACAACGCTGGGAAAATTAAGTTTGTGTTAATCAGTGGTGATAATTCTACCAAAAATTATGACGAACCGACCACAATGAAAGAAGACTTAATTGCTCGTGGTGTTCCTGACAATAAAATTTTTCTCGACTATGCAGGCTTTCGAACCTTAGATTCTGTGGTTAGAGCAAAGGAAATTTTTGGGCAAACCAAGTTGTGCATAATTTCACAACAGTTTCACAACGAGCGCGCTATTTACATTGCAGAAAAAAATGGAATAGATGCAGTAGGATTCAACGCAAAAAGTGTTTCTAAACGCTACGGTTTTAAAACCAAGATCCGAGAATTCTTTGCTCGGGGAAAAGTGGTTCTAGACATGTTTTTTGGTGTTTCTCCGAAGTTTCTAGGTGATAAGATAGAAATTAAATAATTTTAATTATTCCCACTCAGACAGAATCTTTCATCTAATTATCTCCACAAAAAATCCTTCAAAAACTTGCACATTAAATAATTGAATGTATCTTTGATTAAGTTTTCGTCAAAACAATGATTAAAATACAGTCAAAAATGAAACATTTAAAAATTGGAGATCAAGCCCCTACTTTTTCTTCTAAAGATCAAAAAGGAAATACTATAAGATTAAGTGACTTCTCAGATAAGAAAGTTGTAATTTATTTCTATCCGAAAGACAATACTCCAGGGTGTACCGCTCAAGCTTGCAACCTTCGAGACAATTACGATACTATCTTAAAAGAAGATATCGTAATATTGGGTGTCAGTGCAGACGATGAAATAAAGCATCAAAAGTTTATCACAAAATTTGATTTGCCATTTGCTCTTTTAGCCGACACAGAGAAAGAATTGTTAAACCTTTATGGTGTGTGGGGAGAAAAAAAATTCATGGGAAAAATTTATGATGGAATTCATCGAACAACCTTCGTATTAGATGAGAGCCACCAAATCATCGGCATCATTGAAAAACCAAAAACAAAAGATCACACCCAAGAAATAATGGAAATCTACACTAAATAATATTACAACGTAAATAGATTACGCACTAGTAACTGCATATTTGTAGAAACAATTACGGAAATTGAATGTTTGAAAAGCAGACGACTAACATTCATAAATTTTAAACCAAGTTTGCAAACAAAAACAAAACGATATGGCAGCAAAAAAAGAAGTAAACGCTGAAAAATTAAAAGCATTACAACTTACAATGGATAAGTTGGACAAAACCTACGGTAAAGGAACTGTAATGAAATTAGGAGACACTCCAAATGATGCAATAGAGGTTATCTCAACAGGGTCTTTAACATTAGACTTAGCACTGGGTGTAAATGGGTTACCTAAAGGGAGAGTCGTTGAAATCTATGGCCCAGAATCTTCTGGTAAAACAACCTTGGCAATTCATGCAATTGCAGAATGTCAAAAAACAGGTGGTATTGCAGCGTTCATTGATGCAGAGCACGCTTTTGATCAGTTTTATGCAGAAAAATTAGGAGTAGACATTGAAAACTTAATCATTTCACAACCAGATAACGGAGAGCAAGCATTAGAAATCGCTGATAACCTTATTCGTTCAGGTGCTATTGATTTAGTGGTAATAGATTCTGTTGCAGCATTGACTCCAAAAGCAGAGATTGAAGGGGAAATGGGTGATTCACAAATGGGGTTACAAGCACGTTTAATGTCAAAAGCTTTGCGTAAGTTGACGGGATCAATTAACAAAGCAAATACTTGCTGCATCTTTATTAACCAATTAAGAGAAAAAATTGGTGTGATGTTCGGTAACCCAGAAACAACAACAGGAGGTAATGCTTTGAAATTTTATGCATCTGTAAGAATTGATATCAGAAGATCTTCTCAAATTAAAGATGGTGACGAAGTAATCGGAAATAGGACCCGTGTGAAGGTGGTTAAAAACAAAGTAGCTCCACCATTTAGAAAAGCAGAGTTTGATATCATGTACGGTTTGGGAATCTCCAAAGTTGGTGAAATCTTAGACCTTGGTGTTGATTTAAACATCATCAATAAAAGTGGATCTTGGTTCTCGTATGGTGAAACAAGATTAGGACAAGGTCGTGATGCCGTAAAAGGAATCATCAAAGACAATCCTGAATTAATGGAAGAATTAGAAATGAAAATTAAAGAAGCTCTTAGTCCAAAGGTTGAGGTTGAACTAGAAGGTTAAGACAAACTGCATATCGTAGAGGAAACGGCACTTACTTGGTAGGTGCCGTTTTTAGTTTTAAAATAGGGGAGAAAGGATATAGTGAAAAAAGTAGCTAGGAGAACTGAAGTATTAAAACCAGTAGACCATTGATATATAATTTTGATAGGGCACGGGTAGCATAGACTTCTGAATAGCAATTAATTAATTCACAAAAATTAAAAACCCTATAGATTCGTTATATTTGGAAGAAAAACACTAGGGGGATAATGAACATATGTGCATTATCATATCGTTATAAGCAATGTAGACCTGTATGAAAACATTCAATAAAATCATATTTGTAATTATTGTAATTAGTCTTCAGGCTTGTCGTGAAGAGTTGCGAGGTAACGTCGAAAAATCAAATGACGGTGAAACTTATCTTGTATTTGAAAATGGTTGCGATAGCGTTTTTGTTAATGGTAAGTTTTGGACGCATGCCAAAGGTGTTAAAGGTCAAGTCCAATCGGGAAATTGTGAAATAGATTGTAACAATGATGGCATAGACTTAAGTATCAATATTGGCGAAGGAACCATCTTCTTTTTTGATTATTGGGGGCCTTAAATGATTATAAATCAATAGATGTTAAATAACAACAACCTTAAACAATTAAAATAAAATGGAAATACCTAGTTCAAGTATATCTAAGTTTTTTCTAATATTAACAGCGATATTCATACTTGTTAATCTAGATCCTATTATTGGATTATTTACGTATAATTTTAAAGATACTCAAGAGTTTAAAGAAGTCATATTATACTTTGTAGCACCCCTAGCTGTATTAATTATAGGAACAATTCTATTTTTAAAAAAAATGAAGATTGGTTGGGCTTTGTTAACCATAGTTAGCACGTACAGTTTTCTAATTTTTATAGCTGGTTTTTTGAATTACTTCAGTATTCTTGAAATAAGACAGGCGAAACTAGTATATCACATAATGCCATTCGGAACACCGGTATTATATATAGCATTTGGTATTTCTTTTCTGATACTCACTTATTTATTAAATAAAAAGGACATTCTAATTGAAAATAATATTGGAGGTAATATGTCCTCGATACTTTTGACATTAAGCGGTTTACTGGCCATAATCGTAATGATTCAAAATTAAATATGCTTATAACATTCGCTAAAAACCATAAACCAAACCAAACCAAACCAAACCAACCGTTTTTACGTATTTTAGCGGAAGCGTTACCTGGATGTGATATAAAAAGTTGGACACTGAGTTAAGATACAATTGGATAAATTAACTTAGTAAAATATGTCAAGATGAGAAAGTGATAGCTTTTGAAGAACAAACGGTAGTGCTGTTAAATTTACAGCAAGTTTTAAGCTCAACGCTATAAAGCTGGGCGAAGAAAAACAGAATGTGGCACAAGCTGCAAGAGAATTAGGAGTTAAAGCTTACCAAACTTTCAAGTAGCGAAGCGGTCCAATCAACTCGCTACGGTATCAAATCTCGAACAATTTTTTTCAAAGGCACTCTTATTCTCCCAAAAACAACCTTTGTAGAAGTAGAATCGATGTAAAACTCTACCGGTGTGTAATTAAAATCCCAAACGGCTTTACTTTCTGGAGAAGAAATAACATTTGGGCGATATTTGCTGGTGTAAAATGTCAATGTTGAGTCAGACTTTTTCAATTTCAAAGGAGGAGAATACAACAATCGGTATTTTTCTCCATCTTCTGATAAAATACCTTGTTTAAGAAGTTGCTTTACAAAAGAACGTCCTTTATTGTTGGTGGAAATCTGTAATGCAAAGCCTGTTATTTGCACTTCTTTTGTTTTCTCAACCTCGGTTATGTTAAAATCATCGTCTAGTTCTGAAACAATGTGTTTTTCATAAATTGTTTGAATTCCTCCTCGACGGATAGCAATATCTCCCGTCCAGCAATCGAGCAAGTTGTCGGTAGGAAAGTTAATTTTACCTCCAATTTTATCAAAAACAGCTCTGTATGGATGCTTTTTATTCGTTCTCAACTGCTCAATGTCAAAATGGAAGTTGAGTAATTGTTTGGTAAATTCTTTCGGTTCGAAAGATGCCCCTTGTTGTTTTAATTGAAATGCAAGTGTATCTGAATGAATTAACTGTGTATTGAAGATAAAACTTGTGGAATCATTGGACATGGAAAGTACAGCTGATTCAACACCAAATTCTGACAACTGGTCAGACTTTATTTCTGCGGTTAAATCATCTTTTGATAAATCACTCGATGCAATAAATGAAGACCAACGAGGGTGAACATTTCCAGGTTTTGGATAGCAAACTCGCCTCACTATAATACCAATATCATCGCCTTGATAAGCTAAAAACCAATCTTTGCTATAGCTTACATAGATTCTAAATTCCGGAGAATAAAAAACACGTTGATCTGCAATTAGCGTGTCTGAGAGCTTGAAGTATTTTTTTAATTGTATAATTCCCAAGGATGCCTTGCTGCTATCTTGAACAGCGGTAATGATTCCCCATTCTTTTAGAGTCATGACACTGTCATTTGCAAAGAAAAAAACGGGTGCTTGAACATCTAACCCAAACTTTTTTGCTTGACTCAAAATAATATTCGGTGAAATGACATCTCTAAAAGGGAGTTCATAGTAGAACATGGTTTTAGACAAGTCATTAGATAGATTTAACAGGTTAGATTGTCCAATTATCGAACCAACGGGCAATCGGTCTTCCAGTTGTACGAATTGATTGTTTTTGCTCTTCCAAGGTTTATAATAGAGCAGAGCAGCGAAGATTCCAGCAAGAAGAAAGATGAGGAAAAACTTCCTCATCATTGATTTTCTATTTAGAGTTAACATATAAACTATTGATCAAGTCTAATACGTATTTTGAGACATCCTCATTCTCCCCGTCAAAAGTATAAGCCAATTTAAAAGAAGATTTTTTGTCGCTAATTTCTGTAGAAGTTAATTCTACACGTCCAGATTTGTTTTTCAAAACGTCTATTATTTTATTTTCACGGCTATTAAAAATCTCACTTGGCAATCCTTGTGCAATACTTCCTAGATTTGCATATCCAAATAGAAATTTACTCTTCTTCGCTTTTTTAGATAAAGTTTTGTCCAATGATTCTTTTCCGTAACCGTCAGAATGATTCATTGCTAAATCTTCATCATTGGTAAAAATAACTAAGTCGTTTTTAAGAATAACGAATAAATCTGCAGCATCTAAAGCACCTCTTTCTACCACCCAAACACCATTTTTCGCATACACTTCTTTGTGAGAAAGTCGCTCAATTCTTTTCATGAACTTTTCAGAGAACTCATTGTTCTTTGATGAGAAACCAAAGGTAAAAATGGGCATATCTTCAAAAGCTTCAACTTCTACAACTGTTTCTTCATATGAAACAGGGTCATAGGTATAAGTTATTTTAGTTGTCTTCACTTTTTTGATTCCATTAAAGGTTCCAAACATACTCCCTCTATAAGTGTTAAACAATGCATCTTTGTTTGCAAATTCATCAAAAAATTCTAAACTGATTAAACTTTCGGTTGCTCTTCCGTCATCTGAAGATTCTAAAATAGGCACTATAATTTCGTAAGCCTTCTCATACGCTTTTTTAATGTTGATGTTGTAGGTAAAAAAGGATTGATTGTCAGAATGAATGTATTTCAAAACGTTCTTATCAAACTTAGCTTTAGACAAGTCCGAATAGATTTCTCCAAGTTGTTCGTTATAATTTGCATCGACTTTTAAATCAATTTCCCCATCACGGATAATGATGTCTCCAACAACTGTGTTTTCTTCGTATAATTCATTCACAGAATTGTAAATTGAAGAATAGAAAGGTCGATAATAGCTGTAATTTCCCTTTCGGTTATACCTTGCATTATCGAAATAGAATATTCCCTCAGAATCATGCGTCAATTGTTGTGCAAAAAGAGGAGTTGTTTTTTTAAGGTTGTTTTTAGCGATGAATAAATCGTCTAAAACTTCTTTTAAAAATTCAGCATCGTAAACAAATTCAATAGAATCTCTTAATTCAAAATAAGTTTTTGTGGTAGGATCATCTTCTGCAACAGGAAGTTGGATGTCTTTTACGGGTGTTGATGTATTCTCTTCAATTTCCATTTCTTCAGTAAACTCCACTTTATCAGCAGCTCCATCCCAAGTATTGTAAAAAGAAAAATCATTACCTCTAGCTTTCCATGTAGAATCGGTAACCGTCTGAATTAAATCATAATCGGAAGAAACTCGAATCATTAATGCTGTTCTTCCAGAAACGATAAGGTGGTTGAAATAAGAGTTGTACCATTCTGTGCCAGCATAGTTGCTTTTCTTTTGCTCAAAATCATCAAACACTTCAAATAATTGATCTTCATTGGCAATATTGAATGTGAATCCACTGATTTCATACCGTGTTCCTTTCCCAAAAAAAATGTTGAACTTCTTTGTAAAATCAATTCCAGATTCTTTTAGCGTTTTTCCAGAAGTTGAACCATCAAATAATTCTTGATGCACATCTTCCATAAAGTCATAACTTACTAGGTCATCCATAGAAATTGTCTCCAAAAGTTTTTCTGAATGAATGCTAAATACAGAAATCGCACTTGTTGGGATAAGGTCTTCAGATTGCTGTGAGAAAGAGAACAAGCTCACAAAAAGTAATAGAGCAGAAGTGAATAATTTCATATTATTGATTTATACCTCAAAAGTACGAAAAAGCCTTGTTTATTTAGCCAAGTAAATCACGTTATCCAATAATTGAGGCTTTTTAGTGAGCAAATAAGGATTTGTCCTGACCATTACTGCTTTTTTATTCTTCGATAATTTTGCAGATCCGTTGGAAAATGAATCCACCTCTTTTGAAAATCGAGTGATAGAAGTATAATGTCCTTCTTTGAGTAAATCGGAGTCACGTTGATTAATTTTACTCGTTTTTGCAACCGTTATTTGAGGCACAGACCTTACCAAAGAATCATTTTGATAACTAATCCAATCGTGATTCAATTCTGGAATTTCTTTACCGTTATTTTCTTTAACAGCTAGATCTTTAATCGCAATTTGTAATTCATCTAAAGAGTTAAAGTCACAATTTAATTTAAAAATGAAATTAGAATAATCGGAAGTGAAACGAACATTGCTAATGCCATTCTTCGTTTTTAATTCAGTAATAATTTTAGTTAGTTTTTCTTGGATTTGCTTCAGCGAAGGTACTTTTTTTCCGTCCAAGCTGTCTAATGCAAGAATTGAATTGATCTTCACCTTACTTGAACTTAAGTTAACAGTATACTTGAAAGTCCCTGACCCATCTTCGTTAATCGTAATATCATCGATGATTTCTATGCAAGCCGAAAAAGCAAACAATAAAACTGTGAAGATAGAATAGATTAAAATTTTCATAGTATAAATATAAGAGTAATTAAGAATGAAAAATGAACAATTAATGATTTGTTTTCAAAAATCTTGCCAACGAGGTTGAAGTAGGCTCCTGTTTGAATTATGACAATTATACCTGTTAAGATTATGAATTATGACAATTACATTTGATAGAATTATGAATTATAACAAGAGCCTACTTCTAACAAAAGTCAACGTCAAACAATCCATAATTCATAATCCTAACAAGAGCCTACTTCTAACAAAAGTCAACGTCAAACAATCCATAATTCATAATCCTAACAAGAGCCTTCTTCTAACAAAAGTCAACGTCAAACAATCCATAATTCATAATCCTAACAAGAGCTTACTTCTAACAAAAGTCAACGTCAAACAATCCATAATTCATAATCCTAACAAGAGCCTTCTTCTAACAAAAATCAACGTCAATTTTCAATTTTCAATTTTTAATTTTCAATTTTCAATTCTAACAAGAGTCTACTTCACTACTTCTCCTTATATTTGCACAAAATTATTGATATGTCTGATAGTTCAAGAATTTCTACAAGTAAAGCACCAAAACCAGTTGGATTATATCCTCATGCTCGTAAAGTGGGGGACTTGTTATTTTTATCGGGTGTAGGTCCAAGGGTTGCTGGTTCTGACGCAACGGATTCTGCAGTTCCTGGTTTAAAATTAGATAAGAATGGAAATTTCTTAGAATTTGATTTTGAAAAGCAATGCCGAAGTGTATTTGACAATGTTAGAATCATCTTGGAAGAATCAGGTTCATCGTGGGATCAACTAGTTGATGTTACCGTGTTTTTGGTGAACATGAAACGTGATTTTCACACCTACAATAAAATTTATGCGGAGTACTTTAAAGAGAACCTTCCGTGCAGAACAACCGTCGAAATAAATTCTTTGCCAACACCAATTGCCATCGAGTTAAAATGTATAGCAACAATTAAATAGTTATGATTAGATTTATTATTAAATGCGCAATTGCGCTAGCATCATTGGGTTTAACCATCGCATTATTCTACAACGGATATTGGGGATGGGGAATTGTCATGATTCTTTGGTTAGTGATTATTGGTTTCACATTCTTCAGAGATGAGAGAATGATTCTTGCTTTAAACGCAATGCGATCTGGTGATACAGATAAAGCAAAAGACAAAATTAATAAGATTACGCACCCACAATTCTTACCGAAGAAACAACATGCGTATGTTTTATTTTTAAAAGCCGTTCTTGGAACACAAGAATTAGGATTTGCAAAAAGTGAAGAATTACTTCGTAAAGCCATGGGTATGGGGTTGAGAACAGGTCAAGATAATGCCGTTGCAAGAATGCACTTGGCTGGTATTTGTGCGCAAACAGGTCGCAAGAAAGAAGCATTGA
Organism: Bacteroidota bacterium; assembly: GCA_024280195.1. Lineage (GTDB taxonomy): Bacteria > Bacteroidota > Bacteroidia > Flavobacteriales_D > Crocinitomicaceae > UBA4466. Next base: position 10,628 of record JAJRQP010000232.1, read on the forward strand.
CTTTATTAGCAGTAGCAAAAAAATTGGATGAATCTGGTGCAATGAAAGAACAAATTGTTCAGATGCAACAACAATTAAAAGTGGCCCCTTCTAAGAATCAAATGAGAATGGCGCAAATGATGAAGGGACGTCAA
>JAJRQP010000233.1 GCA_024280195.1 Bacteroidota bacterium
AACTATTTATGACGCAAATTGGATGGGGAATGCGTGTGGAACCATTTGTCCAACAGGTGTTCTTTGTGAAGGGGCTTGTGTTTACAACAACCAAGATGTCGCACCATTGTTAATTGGTCAATTGCAAAATTATGCAACAAAGTCAGTTATTGATGCAAATACCCAACTGTTTTCTCCAGGAGAAGATAACGGTAAGAAAGTAGCAATAATAGGTGCGGGACCAGCAGGGATTTCTTGTGCTTGTGAATTAAGAACATTAGGTTATTCGGTAGACATCTTTGAAGCAAAATCAAACCCTTCTGGGTTAACAGTTCATGGAATAGCTCCATATAAAATAAGCAACGAAGAAGTTCTTGCAGAAATGGAATTCTTACAATCCCAACTAGGATATAAAATTAAGTACAACACTCCAATTAATTCTAAAGAGCAATTGCAAGAAATTGAAAACAACTATGATGCAATCTTTATCGGAGTTGGACTGGGAGCGACGGCTCAATTAAATATGGAGGGAGAAAGTCTAACGGGTGTCGTTGGTGCTGTAGAATTCATAGAAGAATTAAGGATGAAACATGCAGATGTTTCTATCGCTAAAAGTGTTGTTGTAATCGGTGGTGGAAATACTGCGATGGATGCTGCGTCAGGATCAGCAAGACTTGGAGCAGAGTCTGTGACTTTGGCTTATAGAAGGTCTAAGGAAGAAATGGGTGCTTATAATTTTGAATACGACTTAGCGGTTAGTGCAGGAGTAAAGGGTTTATTTAATGCTTCACCAATAGAAATCGTTGGTAATAACAATGTTGAAGGAGTTAAATTTATTCGAACAGAAAGTAGAGATGGTAAGTTATCAAATATTGAAGGGAGTGAATTTATAATTCCTTGTGATATGGTTATCAAAGCAACAGGTCAAGCTAAACAAGGTACGTTCTTTAATTTAATTGATGGACTTGAAATTGACAATAGAACAAGAGTTAAAGTAAACGAGAATACCAATCAAACAACCAATCCAATGTATTTTGCAGGAGGTGACGCTATTAATGGCGGTGCTGAGGTTGTCAATGGTGCTTATGATGGAAAGTTAGCAGCAAACGGAATTCACGAATGGTTAAACCAATAAAAAACTAAAAAAATTATGGTGAAAAAAGCAAAAAGAAGAACATCTTCTAATACCAGCAAGCAAATTAAAAGAGTCAAAGGTTCAAATCATAACGAGGCAACTTTTATACATCATATTTAATCATAAAAATCAGCGTCATCAGCGTTCTAAAAAAATAAAATTATGGCAGATTTATCAGTAAATTTCGCAGGAATTAAAGCTCCAAATCCATTTTGGCTAGCTTCGGCTCCACCAACAAATTCTGGTTACCAAATCATGAAAGCATACGATGCTGGATGGGGTGGAGCAGTATGGAAAACATTAGGAATGCCTACCATTAACGTATCTAGTAGATATGGAGCAACCAATTATGGAAGCAAAAGAATGGCAGGCTTCAGTAACATTGAATTAATCAGTGACAGACCATTGGAAGATAATCTTCGTGAAATGCGTGAAGTAACAAAACGCTTCCCTAATCATGCAACGATTGCATCATTAATGGTAGATACCCAAGCAGAATGGAGAGATATCATCATGCAAGTGGAAGATGCTGGTGCAAAAGGAATCGAATTGAATTTTGGTTGCCCGCACGGAATGTGTGAGCGAGGAATGGGCTCTGCAGTAGGACAAGATCCAGTGGCGTTAAAAGCAATCGTTGGATGGGTAATGGATGCTGCGAACATTCCAGTAATTACGAAGCTTTCTCCAAATGTCTCACACATCATTGATCCGGGCTTGGCTGCAGTTGAAGCAAATACGGATGCTATTTCTTTGATTAACACAGTAAAAAGCATCGTTGGGATTGATTTAGATACTTACGCTCCATATCCTGTTGTGGATGGAAAAGGAACCAATGGTGGTTATTGTGGCCCTGCTGTTAAACCGATAGCTTTACACATGTTAAAGGACTTGGCACAGCATCAATTGATTAAAGGAACACCTATTAGTGGAATTGGTGGTATTGAAACTTGGAGAGATGTCGTTGAGTTTATTCTTCTTGGTGCAACATCAGTTCAAGTATGTACTGCAGCAATGCATTATGGATTTGGAATTGTCCGTGAAATGGAAGCTGGACTTATCAAGTTCATGGACGATAAAGGATACAAAACGATTTATGATTTTGCTGGAAAAGCATTGCCAAATGTCACAGAATGGAAACATCTGAACTTAAAAAGTGACATGAAAGCAAAAATCAATGAGGATAAGTGCATCGGTTGTGATGTTTGCTATATAGCATGTGATGACGGAGCTCACCAAGCAATTAAATTACCAACAGAAGGAAGAATACCTTCTATCATTGAAGAGAATTGCGTGGGTTGTAACTTATGTTCCATCGTTTGCCCAGTTGAAAACTGTATCACAATGGAACGAGTTGACGATGGTTCAGAACATGTAACATGGGACGAGTTAACTTTGGCAGACAAGATTCCTAATACATGGAATGATGATAGAGCCGGTGGTAAAGGACATTATGTTCCAGAACCAATGGAAGCGCTAGTAAATAAAAGAAAAGATCGTTCAGGCGAAAGAAATAAGCAATAATGGATAAATTCTTAAGAATTGCCATCGATGAGGCAAAAAAAGGATTAGACGAGGGCGGAATACCAATTGGTTCCGCCCTTGTTCGAAACGGAGAATTAATTGCTTCCGGAAGAAATAAACGTGTGCAAGAGCAAAACCCTATTCTTCATGGAGAAATGGATTGTTTAAACAATGCCGGGAGAATAGGTTCTTACAAAGACACGGTGATTTACTCGACATTAATGCCGTGTTACATGTGTGCAGGAACAATCGTGCAATTTAAAATTCCAAAAGTGATTGTTGGAGAATCAAAAACCTTCTCTGGCGCAAAAGAATTCATGGAAAGCCACGGAGTAGAAGTCATTGATTTAGAAAATGAAGAATGCATCGCAATGATGGAAGATTTCATTGAGAAAAATGCTGACTTGTGGAATGAAGATATTGGGGAGTGACTTCTATTCTTTCACTTCCTCCACCCATTTTTGAGAAGTTTGTAATGCATCAAATAACTTCTCAAAGGCCAAAATAGACCTTGGATAATCAAATCTTCTTCTAATCTTCTTACGCTTACCTCCTAAAACAATTGATGTTCTGCAATCGGGAATATCCGTAACTCCAGGGTTGTCATATTCATCTTTCATTTCCATGTAACCGATTTCTACAGCTAAATCAACTAGCTTTTTCATTTCATCATAAGAAATAGTTGTGTGAAAATCCCCTTTCATATCTACAGAATGAATCCCATTATAGGTTGTAAAACCACTGTTGTAAATCTTCATTTCATAAACAGGGCATGTTCCAAAGCAATAACCTCTTTTGATAGATGCAAATAGAGAATCACCTTTTGCAATGTCTTCAAAAATTATTTTATGCTCTGTTGGAGGAGAAATAATTGGCGGTTCAACGGCTATTTCCGGAGATAGCGTTTCTGCAACTTCCTTTGTTGTTGAACAAGCTGCTGTAATTGATATCAATGCGATAATTGCTATTATATATTTCATTTTCATTTTATTTGGTTTAAAGATATACTTTTCTAATTACAGTTATGCAAATAACACGCCATCTATTAAGAATAAGATACACGCCAACCACGACTTTCTAAAACCTTTTGCAAGGTGGTCAATTCAATAGCTGAAGGTAGTTTTTCTTGAATAGCATGAAATGTCAACTGCTCGTCTTCAGCTTCAGGTTGTAAATCAAACGGAAACCTAACACCTCCCAAACCACTCCCCTGTTCACTGAAAGCAATCCATTTTTTCAATAAATTAATGGATTCATTCTCCCTTAATTTAAAATCACTTGCTTTAATAGAACAAAAGAAATGCAATTCTTGGCGAGATCGGGTGAGTAGTACATTAAGCCTTTTTCTTCCGTTTAGAGTGTTCATTGGGCCGAATCGCATGTGAAAGTCTCCATCTTCATTTTTTGCATACCCAAAACTAATAAACAGGAGGTCGCACTCATCTCCCTGAACATTTTCGAGAGATTTAAAGAATGCTTGGTTGTTATCTACCTTCTTACTTAGAACTTCTTGATCCTTCGTTTTTAATTGATTCCAAATGCAGGAAAGTTGTTCTTCTGAAAAAGCAACAACACCCAATGATTTGTTTTTTGATAATTCAGAACTTATTTTTTCGGCAATAGCGATTGCTTCCTTTTCATTCTTTCTATCAATGAATTGTCCATTATCCACAAAATAATGATGAAGTGGTTTCCTTGCATTAAATGCAGGAAATGCTTTCAATTCATTCTTATAAAAATGCTGGTTGGAGAATGCAATTAAGTCAGGATGAAGGCTACGATAATGGTGTTTTAAATCAATTTTATCCCAATAATAATTCGCTTGATGAAGCAAATCAATTTGCTCGGAACTACCTTTCGAAAAATAATTAGTTGGTCCCATTTGATGTTCATCTCCTGCAACAATAATTCGCCTCGATCGTTGAATTGTTCCCATCGCATTTTGCAGTGGAATTTGACTTGCTTCATCAAAAATTGCAAGGTCAAAAACACCCATTTCAAGAGGGAAACATTTACCGACTTGCGTAGGGTTGCTCAACCAAATTGGTTTCAATAATTGAATCCATTCTCTTGCTTCAGAATTTTGTAATTCACGCAATGAAGGGTGACTTCTTGTCTTGGAAAATTCTTTAATTAAGATTGCTTTTCCCCTTCGTAATCGGACCTTTTTTTCCTTCTGTTCTTTGTTTAATTTTCGTGCTGGAGTTGAAAGCAACTCATGGTATTCAACAAAGGTTTTATGTATCCTGTTTTCAATTGATTTTGCAAACAATTTTGACTCTGTTTTTTGTGCGATAATAACGTCAGATATTTTACTTTTCAGTTGCTCGATTTTGAACTGAGAAAATGCTGGAAATTTCGCTTGAAAATTAACCCAGTGAGAGGTAAATAATTGTCCTTTGAACTGGTCAATTGTTTCGTTTCTGGAGAAGGAATTAAAAACGGTTTCGTCAAGTTTTTTTAATTCATCCAATAAGGGAATAATTTTTCCTAAATCTTCTTGTGTTTGTCTAAGAATAGAAAGGACGTTATCGGAGTTTTGATAATGAAAAGCATCTTTTAATTCTCGATGTAATTCTTCTATTGCTCTATGAGAATTGATGAGTAGTGATTTTTTTTCTTGGGAGAATTGAGTGATTTTTATCCAATCATTTTCAGAATAAGCATGCAGGGTTTGATAGATGGCTTCAACTTCTAAATCAACACTTTCGATTCCAATTTCGCAAAATTTAACCGTTATTTCCGAATAATCATTGTTTTCTTTGATTTGAATCAATTTTTCTGTCAATTCGTATTCTGCTTCAGAATATGGAAGAGTAGAAATTTCTTTCCATCTTTTTTTCCATTTTATCTTTGCAAAAAAAGAGTTACTAGTTATTTGTTTCAGTAATGACTTCGTTTCCGTTTCTGACAAATTAACTTTCCACTGAGAAGAATTAGTTGCTCTTTTGTCAAGGATTGATTTTGCTTTTAAAGATTTCTTTCTGAGAGATAAAAACTTTTTCTGTGAAGAAGAGTTAGGCTTAAAAATGGAACGGTATTTCTTGTAGTAATCGTTTTCAAAAACCTGACAAATAACGGCATCTTTTTTAAGAGTATCAAAGTCTGACCAAGTAGTAAATTGAAACTGATTTTCTACATCAGAAACTAGAGAAATCCAGCGTGCGATTTTTAGATCAAAATCACGTATTTTATCGTGTTTAAAAGCCGTCTTTTTCAACCGTCCTAAAGAGGATGAAATTTGCAAATCATACACTCGATTTATTAGGGTTTCATTTTCTAAAAAATGATTGATTTCTGGCACCTTACTTGAGAACGAAAACTGATCAAATTCAAAGTCTTTGGAAAGAGAAATAAATTCATGATAAGATACTTCTCCAATCAATTTTTTTTGGCTCAAAATATCTAAGGTCATTTGTAAATTGTCCAAATATTGTTCAGATAAATACAGGTTGTTTACAGGAATGTTTTTGTAAAATTCTAGGTAGTCCCAAGTAGATTTTAATTCTTGCAAAAACGAATGACTTAAATTATCAGAACTTGCAATAAAACAATATTTGTCAAGATTAAATTCGCTCAACTTATTCACCAAAACTTCAAGAGCAACTCTTTTTTCGGAAACGACAATACTGTTTTTTTCTTCGGATAAAACCTTTGCAATTAGGTTGGTTAACACTTGAGATTTTCCTGTTCCCGGAGGACCTTGTATGACAACATTATTTTCTGTTACTTCTTCAAAAACTTTTTGATGATCCGTGTCCGCTTCAAGCAAAATATCTTTCGGAAGCTTAAGAGAAAAATTAGAAGTTGTCGCGTGACCAAATAATGAAGTTAAGTTAGGAGAAAAATTATTTTCAAATAATAACTCTTCTAGCTCCTTTAAAATTTGAAATCGGTGATGATGGAAGTTGCCAATTATTTGTGGATGCGAATCTTGGAGGTTTATACCTAAGTTTTGCAACCAGTTCTGTACTTCAATTCGCTCTTTTGGATTGGGGAAATTTGTGATGTTCAATTCTGTCTTCAGGTGGTGAATGAAAAAAGGATTGAAAAAAACAGCCTCCTCATCAAATGAGAACGTGATGGTCTTTCTAACTTTATCAATCGAATATCCGGCAGAGTATAAGAACAAAGGTGTGGATATCGTTTTATCCTTAGTTGAAAGTTCAACGATTTCTTGTGCAATGCAAAGTGAATTGATTCCAGACTCTTTCTGCGTCTTCTTTGCTTCTAATAGAATTCGTTTAGGGAAATTACCGAGTCCAACAGTTAATTTGTCACTAAAAAACAGTTTATTATTGTCTGGTAGAACATTCACCAACACATCGTTTAGATTGAATTGACTACTTTCTTCCAGTAAATTTTGGATGCTATTTATTAATTCTTGTGACAAGGCAATAAAGATAGGAAAAAGTGAGTAAGGAGCAAGAGCGAATGTAGAATAGAGCAGGTGTCCTATTTTCTTATTACATTTGTTAAGAACGGAAAGTAATACGAGTACCGAAAATGAAATTTGGAACAAAAGCGATACATGCAGGGGTTCAAGCAGATGAATCAACAGGCGCGATTATGACGCCTATTTATCAAACGTCAACTTACGTTCAAGACGGAATAGGTATTCATAAAGGATACGAATATTCTCGTACGCAGAACCCAACCCGACATGCATTAGAAAAAAACCTCGCTGCACTTGAAAACGGTCAGTATGGTGCGTGCTTTGGTTCTGGTTTGGCAGCAATCGATTGTGTCATTAAAATGTTAAACCCTGGAGACGAAGTTATTTCTACCAATGATTTATACGGAGGAACATTTAGAATTTTCAAAACAATTTTCGAGAAATACGGGATTAAATTTCATTTTGTTGGAATGGGAGATGTTTCTTCTGTTGAGAACGCTGTAAATGAGAACACAAAATTAATTTGGGTAGAAACCCCAACTAATCCGATGATGAATATCATTGATATTGAAGCCGTTTCTAAAATTGCAAAGGAATCAGGAGCACTATTGTGTGTTGACAATACCTTTGCAACTCCATTTTTACAAAACCCACTTGATTTGGGGGCAGATATCGTGATGCATTCTGTTACAAAATATCTAGGAGGACATTCTGACGTGGTGATGGGGGCATTAATTTGCAACGATGAATTAATTGCAAAAGAAATGTATAGAATACAAAATTCTTCTGGAGCAGTAACAGCACCGATGGACTCTTTTCTCGTTCTCCGAGGAATAAAAACC
>JAJRQP010000234.1 GCA_024280195.1 Bacteroidota bacterium
ACTAAATCGCCAAACCAATGGTGAAACAATTCATGCGCAATGGTTGATTGATCGTCACTGTCTAACAATTCTCTTTTGTTCTTATATACATAATCGCCAAAAATCACTGCTCCGGTATTTTCCATTGCTCCAGAAACGTAATCTCTTACGACTATTTGATGGTACTTATCCCAAGGGTATTCTACCCCCAACCTTTCTGAGAAGAATTTGATCATTTCAGGAGTTTCTCCGAAAATATCTTTTGCAGAACCTTCCCATTCTGGCTCAACGTAATAGTTAACCTCCATTTTAGAACCGTCTTTTCTGGTGTAAGAATCTTTGACAATTTTAAATTCTCCAACTCCCATCATAAACAAATAAGGAGCGTGTGATAATTTTTGTTTCCAATGATCAACGCGTTTTCCACCAGCGATTAATTTGCTCGACATTAACTTACCATTAGAAAGCGTTGCGTATTTTTTATCGACTGTGATGTAAATTTCTTGCGATGTTTTTGCGTTTGGAGAATCTATGGTAGGGAACCACACAGAACTCGCTTCCGTTTCTCCTTGCGTCCAAATTTGAGGCATTTTATTGCTCTCTTCGCCTTTTGGATTGATGAAATACAATCCTTTATCCGATGTTATTGCGGATCCCGTTCCTTCTTCTATTTCTTCAGGACGAGCGATGTAATCAATCACAATCGTGTATTTATCTGCTCGTGTGTATTTTTTTCCTAAGTCAATCGTTAAGAATGCATTGTCGTAAGTATATTTTAACGTTTTTCCGTTCAGTTTCACACCATTGATTACCATTCCTTTTGCATCGAGAATTAATTCGTTGGATGTGTAAAAATGAGGTTTTGCTGTAATAGTTGCAACGCCATTCATTCTAGAATGCTCCCAATCAAAGTTAACCTCAAGTTTTGTGTGAATTAAATCTGTCAGAACAGTTTCTGTTTCGTTGTATTTTGCTCGTTGAGCCGGAGCAATTATTGTAGCCGTTGCTTCTGGAACTTCTCCAATATCATCAATTACTTGTTTTACAGCCTCAACTGTTGTTTCTGCATCTTGTACTTTAGGAGAATTTTTCTTTATCCCACAGCTAAACAAGCCAATTAACACAACACTAAAAATCAATTTTTTCATAATTCACTATTCTTATTCTATACAAAACTGTCGAAAATAATTCAATTCTTCGGTTAAAAATACAGCATCGGAGTGCTATTCTGTTATTTTTGTACTAAATACGTGATAAATGGCAAATCGAGTTTGGAATTTTGATGGAGAAAAAGTGATTGGCAACGACGGTGCAGTTGTGAAATGGGAAGATGAAACATTCTTCACCTTATCCTATAATGGTCAAACATTTTCGGGAGAAGTTTTAGAAGAAAATACTGAAAGCAACTTTTTGAAGCTGAAAGTTAATCATCGTGTTTTTGAAATTCGCAAGAAAGGAGAGTTGGACGATTTAATTGCTGAATTAGGGCTAGACGTTCCGAAAATCCGCAAGTTAAAAGAGTTAGAAGCACCAATGCCAGGTAGAATTGTCAACATTGCAGTAACGATTGGTCAAGAACTAAACGTTGGGGATGACATTCTTTCTTTGGAAGCGATGAAAATGGAGAATGTATTAAAAGCGGAAGGTGTAGGAGTTGTGAAGGTAATCAACATCAAAAGCGATGATGTGGTAGAGAAGGGAGCTGTTTTAATAGAGTTTGAGTAGAGTTATTTCTTAACAGGGCTCAACATTAAATCTCTTTTTGCAAAAGCCTTGCTAATCACTTTCGGGTATTTCGCACCAAACTCAACGATGCACCATTCTTGAAATTTTTGAATTTCTTCGGCATCGGTAATCCACTTCAATGCTTTACCTAATTCTTTTTGAAACAATTGCTTGTCAAAACTAACGGCTCTAAGTATTTTCTGAGTGAATTCTATCATAATATTTTGGTTTGATTGCTATGAATTTAACGAAAATATTGCAGTTTTCTTGCACTAAGAAATGTTAAAAAAAGAAAAAGCCCGACATCATTGCGATTCGGGCTAGTAAAAGTTTTCAACAAATCATTTTACTCGATATGCTGTTCAATTACGTGATAAATTTCTTCTGTAACAACATCACGTACATAAATTAAAACATGCGTATTGGTTGATTCTAACTCGATTGGTAGTTCATAAGAGTAATTAAAGTAATACTTCCCGTTGGCATCTTTATGCTCCGCATCTAGTGTTTGTCCAAAAGCTCTGCCATCAACACAACCTCTAAGTATATCACGATGAACATAGGCAGTATCAATCGCATCAAAAGGAGAAGGTGCAGGAAAAGTACCGCCTTGAAATTTTTGTGGTTTAACAATAGTGTCTTCAATTAATTGAACCACAATTGTCATTTCATTTGTTAAAGCTGCGTCTAATTGGTCTAATTCTACGTGTAAAAAATAACCTCGTGTAGATGGGAAGTAATTAGAGTTAGCTTGAATGTTAACTTTTAAATCATTTGTCGCGATTAAGTTGTCGGCAATTGCTGTCCATTGGCTATGGTGAGCTGTTGGCTGTGTTCCGCCATTAAGGTTCCTACTTACGGTTCCCCTAGGGTTTCCGGAGAATGAAGACCCAGGCCATTCCATACCAAAATGCTTTCCAATTGAAAGACCTACTTCACATGTAAAGTCAGTTGTGAACCAACCAGTAGCGGCCGCTTCTTGAAAGCTACCTAGTCCAAGTTCTGATGTATGGATAGTAGATATAAAAGCTCTTCCAGGATTGGCAGCTTTAATATCTTCTGCAATAACTGCCGCAAACGGACAATACGTGCATGTGTGTCCTGTAAAGTCTTCGACGACAATGTTTCTATTTGTATTTGTGTTGGTCGTAAATGGCAGCCAATTACCATTATTTACATAATCAATGCTGTCTCCATTTGGGTATAAGTCCCAATTAAGTCCTGTGCTTGGCAAGCCAACTGGGTAAGCGTTATCCACTTTATCACAAGAGAAAAGGAGACCTAAGCTGATTACTAAAATTCCAATAATATATTTCATAATTTTAAAAACTTTGAGTGAATGACAAGGTTAAACCATTAGATGCTGGCACAAATCTGCAAACACCTCCAACACAAAACAATCCTGCTCTTTGTCGTCCATAACCTACAGTTATTCTTGTGGCATCTTTAATGTAGCCTATAGAACCATAAATATAATGAATTCTGTCTGTAGCGTTAGCATTCCCATAGTTATACTGATCTAAGATGCTAAAAAACCAACCTGGTGAGATACTGTATTCAAGTACCACTGTTGCCCAATTTCCTTTGTCATTAATGTGGCCGAGTTCATCTTTTGCAATGAACAAGCCTTGCAGTTCGGCTCTGATAGAATGTTTCTTGTTGATTTTATAACCTGCTTCAACTACTCCAATATTTGTTTTAATTAAACCATGAGCGTCTCCAGTTACCTTAGCAACATCATTGTTTAAAATAATATTGAAATAGCTCAATTTCAGATTAAATTTCTTAGAAAACTTCTTGTAAATACTTGCGTTAAAATCCTGCCAGTACAAACTATCTGACATATCAAAAAGGCCAGACTTATAAGTGACTCTTGAAGAATCTGTAGGATCTATTCCGTCAGTATGTTGATTAGGTCTATAAGCCGTTGAATAATTAACATTGATAGACGTTCCGTACTTGCCCCCTAATTTTGTTTTTCTTTTAATGGTGTATAAAACTTCCGCTTGAAAAGCAATTTCTCCAACAGGTTGCGTTGCATATGGATATAGAGTAGAAGCTAAGTTATAGGTGTGCGTTTTATTCATTGCGGGTAAATAATTGATGAATAAATCCTGCAAATCTTTGTTCCTATCTGATCGAAAACTCATGTTGTCAACTGATTTTGCAGAAAGAATAATTCCCAATCCTTTTTGAGAATACCCAAAGTTAAGTAATGCAGCATGCCCATAATTATAGATAAAACTATTATCGACAGAAGGGTCTTGTTCTTTGATGATATATTCTCCACCAAGTGTAAATCGCTTGTATCTTAAGTCCAGTCGTGCACCATAAGACCCAACATTCTCAGGAAGAATTAAATCTTCTCTATCGTCCTTTTGATATTTACTTACGAACGATGCACCAAGTGTAACATCTAGCTTTTTGTTGTTTAATGCTTTAATTGCAGAATTGAAATTTATTTCTCCATCAATTCCACGAACAATTCCATCTGAATGGATGATTTTTCCTTCTTGAAAAGACAATCGTTGGTAACCATAAACTCCTTTGATTGTCACCCCTTTGTTTGGGCGTAAAATTAATTTTGCCCCATCCATTAGATTGTCATAACCTAACGATCGGTCTTCGTAAGCTCTGAATATCATTCCAGATCCAAATTGCTCATAAAAAGACCCAAGTGTGACATCCACCCATGAGTTTTTATAACCAACGTAGCGCATTCCAATCCCTGTTCCATCAAATCTATTTGGGTATCCTTGAATTCTTGGTAAATAAGACTCGACCCGCATTCCCGCTTTAAAGTTCTTATAATTAACATACACATTCATGTAGGTGTTAATCAATGCTTTCTGGTCTGGTTGCGTCGCACCAATTAATGTGTCTTCATTTAGGTATTGAAAAATAGATTCAATATTTCCAGTAATTGTTAAATCTTCTTTCTGTCCAAAACTTACTAAAGTAATGAATGGAAAAATGAGTAGAAGTGTTTTCATTTGAAATGTTTTGAGAATTGAAAATGAAGTCTAGTTAGTTAACTTTAAAAGTTCTTCGTACAATTCATCTTCATCACCCGGTGCGAAATTGTTGTGGGAATAAACGATGTTTCCATCTTTATCTACTAAGAATGTATGGGGCACATTATTGACTCCCATTGCTCTTTTAAAGTCTCCATTTGGATCCATTAAAACAACATAGTCCCATGCTTTTCCATTTACATACATCGATACTGATTTCATTGTTTTTTGGTCATCTACAGATACAGCAACCAAAGTCACTCCAGTTTCATCTTGCCAATCAGGATATAATTCGTTAATCGTGTTTAATTCTCTTTTACAAGGAGAGCACCAAGTTGCCCAAAAACTATAAATCACAGGACCGTCTAATCCTAATTTGGATGTGTTTACCTGGTTGCCATCCATGTCTTTTAATTCAACACTAGGAATTCTTTTACTCGTTTCATTGTGAGAGTCCTGAGCATCAATAGAGAAGCATAGAATTAATCCTATACATAATAAGGTGAGTTTTTTCATTTTAGTTTCTTTTAGTTTCTAGCTTATGTATGCAAACACTTTGCCAAGACAAAATTAAGGTAATTAGTATCATATACTCTACTAACATCAATTAATTCTTGTAATCCTAAATCGCTTTTATGGGTCAGTTTAAGCATTTATTTGTTGTTAGGAGTTCAAGCTAAGTAGCTAAATTGATTAAATGTGTAGATGGAAATGATATTAAATTGATACATTTACTGAAAGAAAACTAAAAGACATGAAAAAAATAGTACTAATATTATTTGTTGCCCTCGGGTTTTCCAAGGCGCACTCTCAAGTGGAGATATACACCGTTGGACAACCAACAGAAATTTCAGGAACAACAATCGACGTTTATACATCTAACAGCAATTTGCTGACTGAAGATTTACACTTTGTAAATAAAACGGGGTCAGATCAAAACTGGGCAATGACTAGAAAGATAATCAATGAGATTGCAATTTGGGAAGATTATTTTTGCTGGGGTTCAGTAAGTATCCCAGGAAATGGACAGTGTTATTCTGCTGCTGCAATGAATACAAACCCATGGACAAGTCCAGATTCTTGGGGGATTTTAGCGGGAGACACAGCATTGTTAAATGTTGATATCACTCCAAACATCGCAGCTGAAGGAACCGTAACTTACAGATATTATGTAGGTCCAGATGCAACAACTTTTCTAGATTCAATTGACATTAGAGTTCATGCTTCAACAGCAAGCATAGAAGAAAATTCATTGGCTGGTGTTTCTGTTGCTCCAAATCCTGCGTCAGAATATTTAAACATAAAAACATTCAGCTTGCAATCACCGAGTATTAAGATTATAGATGTTTTAGGGAATATCGTTCTTTCTAAAGCGGAAGAGGTGTCAAGTAGCAATATTAACATTGAGAACTTTAAAAACGGAGTGTATTTTGTTGTAATCGAATCATCTAATTCATCTCCAATTACAAAGAGATTCATTGTAAAACATTAACGATTCTATCGTGTAATTTTTAAAGTCGTTTCTTTTAGAAACGGCTTTTTTTATTCTAATTACTTTCTATTTACTATCTTTAGTCTCTTGAGAAATTTAAATAGCATATATCATTTAGCAATTCAAGCATCTATTGATGCTTCGCACATAATTAAAGAGGTTTACTATTCTAAAATTAATGTAGTAATAAAAGAAGACGGCTCTCCTGTTACGCAAGCGGATTTAATGTCTTCTAAAATTATTTCTGACCATTTATCTGAGACTGGAATTCCAATAATGGGTGAAGAACGCGAAAAAAGTGATTTTGAAACACGTAAAAAATGGGAAAGTCATTGGTGCGTTGATCCTTTAGATGGAACCAAAATGTTCATTCTGAAAAACGATGAGTTTGCAGTTAATATTGCTCATGTAAAAGATGGAAGTGCGATTTTTGGATTGATTGCAGACCCAATTAAACATCGAATTATTATTGGGGTCAAAAATAAAGGTGTTTTTACATTCGATTTTGAAGACGCAAATAATCCTGAAAAATGGAATAAGATTTCACCAAATAAAAATAAAAACCAACCTGTTATTGTTGCTTGTTCTAGAGGTTTTGGCGAGCAAAGAAAAGGACAAAAGGTATTTGGTTATGATGAAGTTTTGACCAAAGAATATGGAGAATTCTGTTACCTCAAAATGGGGAGTGCATTAAAATTCTTTGAGTTAGCTGAAGGTAGAGCAGATGTTTACGTACGTCTTGGTCCAACAATGGAATGGGATATTGCTGCAGGACAAATTATCATTGAAGAATTAGGAGGAAGCATTGAAAGCATCAAAGACGGAAAGCGTCTAATCTATAATAAAGAGAGCTTGTTTAACCCACCATTCATTGTCAAAACAAAAGCTGTGTTAGGGGAATGAAATACCTGTTAATTATAGCACTCTATTTCATTTTGCAACCTGTTTTTGGTCAGCAAAACTATCTTTCTATTCACTCATTTTACAAAGATCAACTTTTTGCAAATAAACTCGATCAACCTTACAATGGGGGTTCTTTCTTCCCTGTCAGAGAATCAGAATACAATTTAATTCCCGCAATTAATGATTCGAGTAAACAATACTATGACTTTACACACATCTTATTTCAAAAGCATTTAATTGAGGTTAAAGGAGAAGACTTTTACTTAACAATTGACCCTGTTTTAGATTTTTCGGGAGGCAAAAATTTGGAGGACACGATTTCAAGAAGATTGTTTCAAAACACAAGAGGTTTTCATGTAGAGGGCGATTTTTTTAAGAATTTCTCTTTTTCAACAACGCTTTATGAAAACCAAGCCAGGTTTAACTCGTATGAATCTGCTTATTATTCTTCGATGGGAGAATTGTATCCTCGACCTGATTCTACTTATTCAACACAAAACGCAGTTGTTCCAGGTTCGGGAAGAACAAAATCTTTTAAAGGAGATGGATTTGATTATTCTTCTGCAGAAGGGTATTTTGTTTATACGCCAATAAAATCACTTGCTATTTCGATTGGAAACAACATGCAGTTTGTTGGTGATGGTTATCGCTCCTTACTATTATCTGATAATTCTTTTAACGCTCCCTATTTCAGAACTGATTGGAAAATTAATTCTAAATTCAGCTTTACTTATTTGCGATCAAGACAATTGAATTTAATGCGTCGTCCTGCTTTTGGTGCTGCAGAATCGTATTACGAATCAAAAGGGTATTCCGTTAATTATTTCACCTATCAGCCGACAAAAAAAATCAGCATCAGCCTTTTTGAAAGTGGAAATTGGAACCGAGGAGATTCTTTGGTCAGTCGGAATGTAAATCCACTTTATTACAATCCAATTCCTTTTGTTTCAGGACTGGCTTTGAAGAATAAAAACGAAGTCGTTTCACTGCTTGGTTTGAATTTAAGTTATCAGTTGGCAAAGCATCATCGTGTTTACAGTCAATTTGCCATCAACGATTACGACGGCAATAAAACGGCATTCCAATTCGGATATAGAGGTTACGATTATTTTGGAATAGGGGATTTTATGTTGCAAGCAGAATACAATTACGTTGCAAATGGAACTTATGAAACAAGTAACCGTAGGTTAAACAACATTCATTTTAACCTACCAGTAGCACATGTAAAAGGCAATGGTTTCCAAGAATTCTTGTTGCGAAGTAATTTTGAATACAAGCGTGCATACATCGACCTGACATTTATTTATTATTTAACGAGTAATTATTCTTCCACAGCATTGCTCCCTGTTTATGATGTGATGCCGAGAAGTTCAAACGACATTCTTTATGAGAATTTAGAAGTCGGATATCGATTTAATCGCAAAATGAACTTGATGCTTTTTGCTAATTGGACTTACAGAGCAGAAATAAACTCTGCGTTGCTTGGAACAAATAGCATTCAAGTAGGATTGAAAACAGGACTAAGAAACTCATACAAAGATTTCTAATGAAAGGATTAATTTACATATCACTTTTATTCGCAACCTTTTGTTTTGGACAAGGAGAAGTTGGTTATATTCTCGAAGACTTGCCTTCAGATTCTGTTCCTATCAGAACGGTTAAAACGCACAGTAGTTTGAAACCATTTATTCGAACTTCTGGAGAATTTGACCCATCAAAGGCAACGCTTTCTGTCACAGGATTAGCAGATTTGAATTACATCCAAAGAACACATTCTTATTTCAAAACAGGACTTGGACTTTCATTAAATGGAGCAATTAAAGACAAACTCTATTTTCGATTTGCTGGAATTGAAGGAATTAGTCAAACAGATAATTTTTATTCTCCAAAAACATTTTTAGCCGATTCAATTGATGCAGTTTCGCTGTATTCTGACATTCATGCACGAATTTCTTATACACCCAATCACATCTTCAATTTTCAAATCGGATTAGATAACAATTTTATTGGAGAAGGATCTCGTTCTATGTTTTTGAGTGATTATGGCTCTTCATATCCATTTGGAGAAATCAGAATGCGATTTTGGAGGTTGGAGTACTCAATTCTGTATCAATTCTTGAGAGAAAGAAACAGCAACCAATGGGAGGGAAAGTTTGCTTCTAGTCATCATATTTCATTTAATGCAGCCAAATGGTTGAACATTGGAGTTTTTGAAAGCGTTATTTTTCAGCCAAAAGACACTTTGCTTAATCGTGGGTTTGATGCAGAATATTTAAACCCTTTTGTGATGTATCGTCCGCAAGAATATTCTTTGGGCTCGTCTGACAACGTTCTCATTGGTTTTGAACTGAATGCTTTTTGGAAAAAACACACCTTTTATTCTCAGTTTATTTTAGATGAATTTGTTCTATCAGAAATCAGAGCAAAAAGTAAATGGTGGGCCAATAAATACGGAGGACAATTTGGTGTCAAAGGTCGATTTGAAAAAGGCGACAACCAATTATTTTACAGATTGGAATATAATTTTGCTAGACCGTTTACCTATTCCCATATTTCGCAAGATTTGAATTATGGTAATCAAGGTTTTGCGCTTGCTCACCCTTATGGTTCCAATTTCATGGAAATTTTAGGAGAGGTGAAGTGGGAGAATAAAAAACTATTTGCGCAGTTATTTGCCAACTACTACCTTCGTGGCGCAAGTAAAGATGGATTTAATTATGGAGAAGATATTTACGTTCCATATATCAATAAACCTTTTGAGTACGGTCATTTTATTGGTGATGGAGCAGGTTTTAACGGTTCAAAAGTAGTTGCAACTCTTGGTTATAAAATCATGAAGCATGGAAAACTAAATGCCTTTGCCGAGAATCATTTCCAAGTTTCTACCTTAAATTCTGATGTGAATTATACATTGGTTCTAGGAATAAGAAGTTCGCTTTGGAACGACCGACGGAATTATTGATCTTCTTTTTTGTTTCCAATTTCAATTTCTA
>JAJRQP010000235.1 GCA_024280195.1 Bacteroidota bacterium
ATCGTTCCACAAATAAGTATATGGAGCAACTCCTCCTGAAGGTAGCACAGATACAGAACCATTGCAATTAAGTGTTTCTGCCGTTGAAAAAGAGCCGATTGTTATTTCTGAAGGAGTTCCAATCGTAATGCATACATTATCTATTTCTCCCAAAGCATCTGTGACAGTAACGCAGTAGGTTCCTCCAAATAAATTAGTTGCTGTCTGTGTTGTTTGCCCCGTTGCATCATCCCAAAGAAAAGTGTAAGGAGCTTGACCTGCATTCACTTGAACCGTTGCAGCACCGTCAGAAAGATTAAAGCAAGATGCACTTGTTTGCGATGGATTCAGTGCCAAACCATTACTAGTCGGAAAAGTCACAATTGTCTTTAGCACAACTGGCAAATGATCTGACATATAGTAAAGGGCATTTACTAAACTATCTGGGTATTGAGAATTAGGCCCTGACAATAAGCTAGAATTATAATGATTGCCATCATTTCCAAGAGCATCATAAGAACCTGATAGGTATTTTAAACTGTCACCTCCTGAGAGTACATTTGCTGAAACTAATATTTGATCAAAACGGTCGTCCATTCCTCCGGTGGAACCACAATCAAATGCTTGTCCTGATGACCGAGTAGATTGCGTGTGGATATTTGCAAAAGAACCGTTATTATTCCATGTTCCTGGGGAGCTAATTGGGTCTTTTAAAGGATTTAATCCTCCTGATGTTAGGTTTTGGTAACAGGGCTCTGTACTTCTGTAAACGTTAAAATCGCCACAAACAAAATGATTTCTTCCACTCGGTCGAGCATCGATAAAATCACGAAGCAATGTTACCTGATCATCCCTGATGTTTTGATTTGTCGTTGAACTTCCTGCTTTTAAGTGGCACATATAAATTTCAAAAAATGTAGTGTCAAAGAAATTTCCTAAGTTCGGGTCATTACTATACAAAACATAATGGTCAATGTCTCTCACACTTGTAATTATTCTGTCTTGATATTGAAGCGTTAATTTATCCGAATTATAATAGAGAATATTCTGCAAGCTTAATCCACTATTGTTGGGGTGAAAATTTGCTGCGGCATAGTTTGTCGCTCCAAAAACATTCAACGAGCGATTGAGAATACTGTCTGCACCTTTTTGATTTTGAACCTCACATGCAACAAATATATCGGGTTGAGAATACCCTATAATTTTTCTTAGTGTATCAAAACGATTAGGAACATTGGTGTTTGAAGCACCACAATCATTTCTTCCATCAGGAAAATTAAGAAGGTTGTAAGACATCACAGTTATTGTATCCGTCTGAGAAAGTAGACCAAATGTAAACAGAGAAAATAGGAGAATTAAAGCCTTCATTATATAGTACGTTGATTAATGGATGAACAAAGGTACAATTAATCTTCCTTATTTCTTCGAGCAATCTTTTTCTCTGCTGGTGTGGGAACCCTTTTCCAGTCATTATTGTAAGACTTCAGTAATTTCGAGTTTCTCAACTCTTCAATATTAATTTTTCCATCCATAAAGTTGGCTAGTAATCGAAACACTTTTTTGTTCTCTTTTTGGAGAATCATCAAGGTTGTGTTGATCGAGGATTTAACAGCTATTGGAATTCCGCCACCCAAATCTGCCCAATGACCACTGAGTAAGAGGTTTTTAACCGGCGTTTTATAACTGGCAACTTTAGCTTTATAATTCTCTTTTCCCGGCTTGTGAGCCATCATTGTTCCGTTTTTATTGCCTGTATATCTCAAATGAGTAATAGGAGTTGCAATATCACAATATAGAATGTGTTTTCTCAGGTTAGGAATCAGTTTCTCTTCCACCCGATCGATAAGAATATCTGCATATTTTTGCTTGAGTTCATTGTATTTATCTCCTCGAATGTAGTTGCCGTTCTCGTCAATTTCACACTCCCATGTATTGTTTTCGTCCATCCAAGCAGGGGTGAGAATAGTTAAGGTCCCATGTTCAGGCAACGCTAATGTCTTATCTCTAACTGAGGAAGCAAGTATATGAATTCCACTTTTGTGCGGGTCTCCTTTTCCTAATTCCTCCCTTCCAACATCTGGATTAGCGAGGTAAACGATTTCTTCATTTAATCCTAATTCTTCTGCGGGGCAATCCAAACCTAGGGCAACCGTTACCGCAGAAGCATACATTGGTGCTGTTTTTATCTTCGTTTTCATTTCAGCTGGCACGACATTTTCAGGCAACATTTTTTCAAATAAGCTTTCCGCATCAGACGCAGCGACTACGTATTTACTTTTTATTTCAAAAACTTCTCCTCTGTGATCAAAACGCACCCCTTTCGCTGTATTGTTCTCAACTAAAACATCTGAAACTTTTGATTTAAAAAACACATCACCTCCCATTTCTTGAATCGCATGTTGCAACCACTCAGGAAAACTTTGACTACCTCCCGTTGGTGGTAATTGGAAGTTCTTAGAATATGCCCAAGAAATAGGAATTAAACACGACAAAACATCTGGTTCAGAACAAAAAACACGGTGTAATTTCTCATTTGTAAAATAGCGATTCAATCCTTTTTTTACTCCTTCTTCTCCCGTGTATTTAAGGTGGGGAATAAATGGCATTGCAAACCGTAGCATTTTTAGTCCGTAGAAAGCAGATTCAAACCAATTCATTGTATTCATTGTTCTGCTCAAGTTCGAGTAGTCATCAAATGATTTCGCGATTTTTTTGGCATCTTTGAAGAATTTAAGGATTCCTTTTTTCTCTTCCGGAAACTCCTTAATCCATTGTTCTTTTAACTCATCTGGATTATCCGTTACCAAGTAATCAAACTCATCACTCACAAATCGGCGGATTCTATGTTGTTGTTCGCACCTTGGATAATCATCACCTATGATTTTAAAAACCTTAGTAACAAGTCCTTCTTTACCACAATAATTCAACCAATGAATTGCAGAGTCAAAACGGAAATCGTGTCTTCTAAAACCTGCTATATATCCTCCAGGTCGGTTATCCATTTCTAGCAAGCAACATGACAAACCAGCCTTTGCAAAAAGCCCAGCAGAAGTTAAACCGGAAATTCCTCCACCAATAATAACAACATCGTATTCTTTTTTAGGGCTTATTTTTTTCATGGTATAGTTGAATGTTTTGCAAGGTAGAAAGTTTTAATGAAATAAACCCATTAATTATTCTCAACCATCCAAAGAGCACCTGCCTCAAGGGCTTCATCAATACTAATATTATTTTTAATTGCTTTTTGTTTGACATAATGAAACCAAAAAAAGTTAGTCCTTACCTGGTGTTTATAATGGTCAATGCTATTTGTTTCGGGGCAATTCATAAGGTCTTTATTCGTAAGTACATCAACACTTTCATTTAATTGATGGTGTTTTAAAAGATAAAATGATTCTCCTTTATTTATTAATTCAATAGTATACCTCTTTCCTTCTCCGAATGAAATGGTGTTTCCTTTTCAAAAGTACATTTTTTATCCTTCTCATGAATTTCTTAAAAACGATGATAAGGAATTAAGAAAAAAATGAACCATAATCATCTTAAGTTAAAAGGATTTAATACCTTTAAAAACAGAAAACATGTCCAACAAGTTACCTTATATCATCATTGGAATTGTCCTGTTACATTTTGTAGTAGGCATTATTTGGTTGGTCTTTAAAATGAAGAAAAAATGAAGAACATTGGAATTATTATCGGTTTAGCAGGATTTTTAATAGCTTGTGAATCTCCAACTGAAAACCTTGATAAAACAGCGGAACACCTTGAGTCAGCAGTTGAAGAAATGGTGGTTGAAGACAATTTTGTTCCTATTAATACTGACGAAGCTCTTCTAGCAACGGCTCTAATGGCTGCTCCTGAGGAAAGCCGGGAAGGATGTAAGGTAATTGGTTTTAATACTGAAGGAGAGTTTGTTACTTTTAAAGAAGGTACCAATGAATTCATTTGCCTTGTTGATGATTTAAACAATGAACGTTTTAGTGCAGCTTGTTATCACAAAAG